>NZ_JBFSUD010000019.1:0-66907 GCF_041467175.1 Vibrio sp. 10N.247.310.24 | reverse complement strand
ATGTACCGAGTTAAGCACAAGAACTTACACCATCTTCCAGAGAATGGCGGTGCACTGATCGTTTGCAACCATGTGAGTTATATGGATGCACTGCTTCTAAGTGCGGTTTGCCCTCGCTTGATTCGGTTTGTGATGGAAGAGGATTACGCCAAACTTCCTCCACTACGTCGATTCTTAAAAAGAGCAGGAGTTATTCCAATCTCCGCAACCAACCGAAACTCGATTAGAAACGCTTTCAAAGAAGTTGAACGAGCCCTAGATGAAGGGCACATCGTCTGTATTTTCCCTGAAGGTAAGCTAACCGCTGATGGCGAAGTAGCCGAATTCATGCGTGGCATGGAGTTGATTATCAAACGTTCTCCTGTACCTGTGATTCCAATGGCACTTAAAGGGCTATGGGGCAGCTACTTCAGTCGTTATAAAGGTCAAGCTTTTAAGGGGCTACCCACCCGTTTCAGGGCCAAGTTAGAGATAGAAGCTGCCGAACCTATGCTAGCCAAGGAAGCTTCATGCGACACGCTTCGACAGTCAGTCTCTGATCTTCGCGGCTCACTACGCTAAATAACCAACCTTTATTCATATCAGCTGAATAAACGTTTAGTTTTACTTAACGTTTGTTCAATTCATTTAGACTTACTTACCATTGCGTTAAGCGTATAGTCTTCCACTACGCTGCCAATACTAGACGCGACGAATTAAATATAATGAATCTAAAAAAGTCTGTTCCATTTTATCTTGCTGCTCTGTTTTGCTTAACCCCATGGGTGAGTTCACCGACGGCACTCGTGATCGGTTTCCTTCTTGCGAGCTTAGGTTTAGTCCCTGAGCATCTAGAAGTAGGCAAACTCACCAAGAAGCTACTGGCCTACTCGATTGTCGGCTTAGGCTTTGGCATTCAGTTTGAGAAAGCATTAGCGGTCACAGGCGATGGTATTGGCCTCATTGTCACGACGATTATTGGTACCTTGGTCATTGGTTGGTTCTTGGCAAAACGCATGGGATTAGATCGCACCACGGGTTACCTTATCTCTTCTGGTACCGCAATTTGTGGTGGTAGCGCCATTGCCGCCGTAGCACCGGCCATCAAAGCTGATGATGAACAGATTGGCTTGGCGTTAGCCACTGTATTTGTGTTGAACTCGGTCGCCCTTTTCTTGTTCCCAATGATTGGCCATGCACTAGAGTTAAGCCAACAAACTTTCGGAACATGGGCAGCCATCGCGATTCATGATACCTCCTCTGTAGTCGGCGCAGCATCAGCATATGGCGAAGAAGCACTGACCACAGCAACCACATTGAAGCTCGCTCGCGCACTTTGGATTATCCCAATCGCGTTAGTCAGCGCAATGATCTTCAAGAACGATCAAAAGAAGATTACGATTCCTTACTTCATTTTCTTCTATTGCGCTGCTATTGCTGTTAGTGACTTATTGCCACAATTTGAGATGGTCTATCAAGGTATCTTTGATGTGTCTAAGCGTGCATTGGTGGTGTGTCTATTCTTGATTGGTTGCGGTATTTCAGTTGAGAAGCTTAAAGCTGCTGGGCCGAAGCCATTGATGTTTGGTATTACAATGTGGACGATGATTTCGACAGGCTCATTAGCGTGGTTAACGCTTACCTGATGCATCTAATACGTAAAGAAGCGCTGTAGATTGGTTAACTTGTTAAGCAGACAAACAGATTAGCGAATGACAAAATAAAAAGGCAAAGCTCTAATGGGCTTTGCCCCTATCGTTTTTAGTGAAAATATCGTTTGTAGTAAAGATTTTCTTTATTGCAACAATCACAAATCAAACAGGGGCTTATCACTCTTTTTGCTCTCTCTTTTCATTAAAACAAGTACCACAACCAGCACAAATGCAGTGAGTTCAGCCAATGAACGAGTCAGTCCTGACGAAACGAGCGCTTGGCCTATCTGCAGTAAAACCGCAATGATGAGGGCAACTTTCATAATAAGACCTTATTCTATAATCCGTTATTTATAGAGCTTATTATAATGGATGGTTATAAAGATAATAAATTCTGTTTTGAACTATCTAATTGCTAAATTAACTAACCGCCTGACAACTTAGTCACCTAACAACTTCGCAAATAACGTCGAGGTAAGCGCTTACCTTTAACTCCTATGCTGAGACAACCAAGATGCCAATCCAGCGCGTGAAACCTTAATACCCTGCTGTTCTTGCTTAGGCATTCGATAATACTCAACAGGAAATTTGAACCGCTCAAGACGGCCATTCAATTGCTCAGCAAACCACTCTTTGGTTGGCAAATCAGCACAATCCACAATAGCGACAGGCCGGAATCCGAACTCATCGTCTTCAATAGGAACAATAAAAGACTGGTTAACCTCAGACAATTGGTTGAGTGCTCGCTCAATCTCTTCGCAATGAATGTTCTCACCACCAGAAATAAACTGATTGTCGGCGCGACCAATAATCGACACTTGTTCACCAACCCACTCACCAAGATCTTTGCTATCGAACCAGCCGTTCTTATCAACTAATAGCGTTAACTCGCCCTGATAGTAATAACCAGAAGCAAGCGTATTGCCGCCAATAAAGATACGTTGATCTTCAATTTTCAACTGGCGTTGGTTAAGGACAAAACCTGCAGTATTACTAGAATCAACGGGCTTCGCAGTCACTGTTGAAGCCGCTTCTGTCATGCCGTAGCCAAGCCATGTTTCGATACCCATTTGTTGAGCTTCAAGCCCAAGAGCTTCTGGAATATGGCTACCACCCAAAAGTACATGAGTTAAAGTAAGTGCTTGCTTACTCTTTAGTAGCCTATGTAGTTGAGTAGCCACTAAAGAGGCATGGCTGCAACCTTCAATGTCTGTTTCAAGTTGGCCTGGCCCTATTTTGATGCAGCCACCAGCCGCCAACCAACGATGGATAATCGCCAATCCCGACACATGGTACATCGGTAAGCTAAGCAACCAAGTGTCAGCTTGTTCAAAGTTGAAAACGTCTAGTAAACCCTGAGCTGAACATAAGTGTTGCTGTAACGTGTGAGCCACCGCTTTTGGGTTTCCAGTAGAGCCAGAAGTGAATATGATGCTTGCTAGATTTTGCGGATTGAAGTTGGAGTCTTGAGATGTCGTTATCCTATTATCATCACCATCGACCTTCACTTCATCTAAGCAAGACAAGGTCACCAACTGAGTATTCAAATCGACAGTCTCTGATTGCTCTATCCCGCTACTGTCCAAAAGCCAAAGGTAGCTTTGTTGACCTGCTTGACATAAGGAATCGAGCTTTTGCTTCAGGCGTAAGCTAGGCTGAGGCATGGTGAAAGCGCAAATAACACCCAAATTGAGTGCGGCAAGATAAGCAGGAATCACTTCAGCTTGGTTCTTACCAACAATCGTCAGTACATCACCTTCAGATAGACCTTGATGAGATAGCTGTTGTTGGTACTCACTCACCAGCACAGACACTTGCTGCCAAGTGTAAGCGCGGTTAGGAATCACTAACGCTGCTTGATGTGGGTTCTGCTGCGCCCACTGTACCCAGAGCGGGTGAGGATTAGATTGTGGGCGCATCATAAGATAACCAAGTTATAGATTGAGAACGGTCTAAGCTAATCGAACGATCAGCCTAAGAAGACCAAATCAATTGCTGTTGTTCAAGCGTTGAAACTGGAAGCTGACAACCCGGCCAAGAGACTTCTAGCTGTTGCTGATACAAACCAATCGTATCAAGCCCTGGAACTTCATTAGGCAAGTACTGTTGTGCCAATCGAGCAATCTGAGTTAAGCCAAGGCTAGACTCTATGCTTGAGCTTAGTACAGGTTTAATACCAAGCTGCTCCGCACGCTCAATGATTGCCACACAACGCTCTACAGAACCAATAAGAGTTGGCTTGAGCACGACCGCTTTAACACCAGTAAGGTCGCTAAGATCAAATTCTGGGCTTCGCACCGCTTCTTGCAATGTTTCGTCCCATGCAATCGCAACACCGTGGTCAATAGCAAAAGCTAAGCTGTCTTCTGGCTTCTGACAAGGCTCTTCAATAAAGCTAATACGCTGACGCAGTGACGGCGAAATGTATTTAATGAACTGCTTGGCTTTTTCTGGTTTCCACGCGCGGTTGGCATCAAGCCTTAGGGTCAAATCAGGGATCGACTCAAGGAATAAGCTGACCAGCATGCCATCACGAATCGCTTCATAAAGACCAACTTTTACCTTGGCAACCTTCTCGCCTTGCATCTCATTCAGCACAGGGATCAATTCATCTGGATCGCCTGTACATAACGGTGCTGCTTGGTAGTTACCTTCCGCATTGAGTTCGCCTCGTAATTCCATTATCGCCATCGAAAAACCGAACGCAACAGAAGGATATAACTCATCAAAAGGCGTTTGAGGGTTATTGTGACTCCAAAGCTCTAATTCGTGTTGCAGCTGAATGCCAGCTTGTTCAGCATCTTCTTGGCTAAAACCTGGCAAAGGCGCAACTTCGCCAAAACCAGTTTTACCATCACACTCAAGTTGGATGATATAGCCAACGCGTTCGTTCAACTTATTGTCACGAAGAATTACACCACTATCCATAGGTAATTGATAACGGTAGAGTTTAGCGTGACGCTGAGAATTCACTGAGTTCATAAAGTTTCCTAAAAAACGGGGAACATCAAAACAAAACGAGCCGCTATTAGCGACTCATTTTAAAGAAGAGAAAGACTATGGGTTACGCGGAAATTTGTCGAAATCAGGTCGACGTTTCTCGTTGAATGCGTTTCGGCCTTCTTGGCCTTCTTCTGTCATGTAGAACATCATGGTTGCGTTACCCGCCAACTCTTGAAGGCCTGCTTGGCCGTCACAGTCTGCGTTTAGTGCGGCTTTCAAGCAACGCAGTGCCATTGGGCTGTGTTGAAGAACTTCACGACACCAACGAACCGTTTCTTTTTCTAGGTCGGCAACAGGTACTACAGTGTTTACTAGCCCCATGTCCAATGCTTCTTGGGCATCGTAGAAACGACACAAGAACCAGATTTCACGCGCTTTCTTTTGACCAACGATACGAGCCATGTAAGAAGCACCCCAACCGCCATCGAATGAACCTACTTTAGGACCCGTCTGACCGAACTGAGCGTTTTCAGCTGCAATGGTCAAGTCTGCCATCATGTGAAGAACATGACCGCCACCGACTGCCCAGCCCGATACCGCTGCGATAACCGGTTTTGGACAAGTACGAATTTGACGTTGGAAATCAAGCACGTTCAGATGATGTGTACCTGAATCATCTTGATAACCGCCGTAGTCACCACGGATACTTTGGTCACCACCAGAACAGAACGCCTTCTCACCAAGACCCGTCAAAATGATTACGCCAACCTTCTCGTCATAACGAGCATCAGCCAATGCATTGATCATCTCTTTTACGGTTTGTGGACGGAACGCATTGTGGACTTGAGGACGAGCAATCGTGATTTTCGCAATACCGTCGTCAGACTTGTGGTACTGAATATCTTCAAATTGACTGCTTTCATCGCGCCAGTTAACTGCTGCGTAAAGTTCTTCTTCTGTGATGCCTACTGTTTTAGCCATGGTGATTCCCATTGTTCTATTAGAGACCACGACTAACGAATAGTCGTGACGGTGTTGCTCTGCTTTTGGTAGTGCTTGATACGAGAGAACCGCTCAGTCAGTTTAGCGGCGACTGGCGATACATTGGATGATCAGGTTGGAAAACAACTCTGGTTGCTCAAAATGAACATTATGACCAGCGTAATCAACCTGACTATATTCAAAGCCACTATTCTCAGCTAGTTCCATGAATTTACGATCTTTTTCACCACACACATAATGCAATTGATGCTCATGAGATTTCAATGTGGCACGTAAATCCGGTTGCTTAGCTAACGAAGTAGATAACAACATATTTGCTACGGATACTCCAAGGTTACCACTACGCTTTATGACCAAAGTTTGTCTTTGCTCATGATTTAGTGAAGAAAAGACGCTTTGTTGATACCAATCGTCTAAAACATCTTCAATCGACTGCTGCGCAAAACGGACAGCCCATTGCGTATCATGTACTAACCTTTGTGCTCGTTCTTCATCACACTCCAGACCAAAGTTGCCACCTTCAATAATGACTTTCTCAAGATTGAGTGTTTCGAAGCAAGGGCTTGTCACCCCATACATGGCAAGCCTGCCACCCATAGAGTAGCCAATCAACACGATAGGGTAATCCGCAGGAAGATCGTTGAGAGCAAGTTGAGAAGTGATGCACTGAACGATTTTCTTGCAGCAATGATCAAAGCCTACCGGATCGATAAAGCGACTTTGTCCGTGCCCGGGCAAATCTATGCAAAGACGAGGAAAATCCTCTAGATATGGATGACATGCGCTCCAATCATCCCCGCTTCCGAGTAAACCATGTAGAAAAACAAGCAAAGGTTTGTCAGAAGATTCTTGTACAGCTGGGTAATAATTGGAGTAAAGCATGTAAAGTCCTTAGGCTAATGCCTCGGTGAGCATTGAACTGAATTGTTTCAGCAAAGTAGACGCTTGTTCGGGAGGCGTCTTAACTTCAACGAGCAAGGTACCCTGACCTTGTTCGAAATGTTGTTCGACAATCGTTTGATAGCAATTCAAAGTTTCTGGCGCCGCATAACCAAGCTGGAATTGCGCAGCGGCATGTTCAAAACCGAAACCATGGGGCATTTGATATAGAGATTGTTTTTGTTGCTCAGGAACAGGCAACAAGTCAAAGATCGCACCGCCATCATTGTTGGTCACAACAATCACCATCGGCGTTACATTGTGAGTAAGCAGAGCCAGTGAATTGAGGTCGTAAAGCAAAGAGGTATCGCCAATCAACATTATCAAGGGGTTCTGGTTAGCTTTTACCACGCCCGCAGCCGTTGCTACCAAGCCATCAATGCCCGATGCGCCCCGATTACTGTAAACTTGATTCGCAGATATTGATGACAGCATATCCACCAGCCTTACCATCAAGCTATTTCCCACAAATAGCTCTCTGTCTTTAAGTCTAGTCGACAAATCTACTGCAACGCTCAACTCGGTCAGTTGGTCATTATTGGATATTTGCGCTAATGCCAATTGTTGAACCGTATTCGCGATTTCGACCAAAGGTGCTGCCCAACCTGCATGTTGACCTAACAAGGTGGGTAAATGCTGCTCTGACACCCACGACTCGATATCAGCAACGATATGGGTTTGAGGCAGATGATCTTGGTTGATACGGTGCGTCTCTGGTGACACAACAATGTATTGTGATGAGCTGAATGATGAAGCTTGCGACTTTATCCAATGATTAAGGCGCTTAGAAACAATGCGCTCACCGAACTGAAGGATGAAATCACATTGGTTGAGTTGCGCTTTAGCTACGTCACTCTGCATCCACAGGTCATAATGTTTCCAATCACTTGTAACACCTGATTGAGGATCGCAAAAAACTGGCCAGCCTAATGCGGTGGCAAACTGCTTGGCTTTTGTTGCTTGTTCAATATCTAGCGAACCGAGAATAACCACACCCTTACGCCCAAAATACTCACCTGGAGCGATGGGTTGTGTGTTCACTTGATTAGGTAAAAACGTTTGGCTGTAACAACCTGTTCCCGATTTCCACCCAGCGACACTGGATGTGTATTCCGCATACATTTCCGCACAATTCGCAGAATATAGAGGTTCTGGGAACGGACAGTTGATATGAATCGCACCACCAACATTGCGTTGTTTCACTAGGGCGTGATCAACCGATGTCAGTAACCAATTCAGAGAAACTTGTGTACTAGGGCTTGGTAAGTTTAAAGCACTTTCAACATGGGAAGAAAAGATACCCTGTTGCTGAATCGCTTGATTGGCACCACAGTCGACCAATTCGATGGGTCTATCAGAGGTCAGCAAGATCAGCTTCTCTCGTGTCAGCCCAGATTCAGCCGTCGCAGGAAGCAAATTCGCCACAGCGGTTCCTGATGTCACAATCACCGCAACTGGCTTATCACTGGCTTTAGCTAAACCTAAAGCTAAGAATCCAAGACCACGCTCATCAAAGTGCGTGTGTAAGGTTAACTTGGGATTAGCTTCCGCTTCGAGAGTTAATGGTGTTGAGCGAGAGCCCGGTGCGACACATACATGTTCAACACCGTTGCGGGCTAGCTCTTCAAGTAATGTGTGACTCCAAACTCTATTTAATACGGCTTGGTCGTGGTTCATGACGCGACACCCAATGGTGGGTGATCTGAAATTAAGCTAAGCAGAGTCGACATTTTCTTATTCAACTCTTGCCACTCATGTTCAGCAACCGATCCCGGCACGATCCCGGCACCCGCAAACAGCTGTACTTGATCGTTTACAATCAAGGCACTTCGAATCGCGACACAGAATTCAGCGCGTTGATGGCTAATATAGCCAACAGAGCCTGCATACCAACCTCTCGCAAACGGTTCATGTTCAAGTATGAAATCCATCGCTTCTTTGCGCGGTAAACCCGCTACCGCAGCAGTCGGCTGTAAGGCAGCAAGCAACTGGACACCATTGACGCCGTTATTGAGCTGAGCATGGATATTACGTTTAAGATGTTGCACCTTACGCAAACGCACAAGTCGCGCCTCTTTTTCAACGTGTACCGTTTGAGAATGAGGAGTGAGACGCTCAATAATGTCGTCGACCACATACTGGTTTTCATTGAGGTTTTTACTGTCTTGAGAAAGCCAGTTGGCTAACTCCATATCTTCTGTCGCGTTTTCTCCGCGACCAATGGTTCCAGCAAGCGCTTCAGTATCAAGCTCAGTGCCATATCGACTGTACAAACGCTCTGGCGTTGAGCCGATAAAGCTGTGTTTGGAATCCAATACCAACATAAAGTGAAAGCTGTGATGGTTTTGCAGGTAGCTGGCCTTAAGCAACTGAGCCGCGCAGATTGGCGCATCGAGTTGCAATGTGGTTTTACGCGCTAAAACGACTTTTTTGTACTCTTCGTCGCTAATGCCTTTCAGCACTTTATCGACAAGGTTGCCCCACTGCTCTCGTTCTGGAACGTGGTTAATCTGCTCAATATGCGCCGACAAAGGGGCCAATATCGCCGCTTCGACAGAAAGCTTATTTAGAGCATTAATAGAAGCAACGCGATCAGGAGATAAATTGACGGCTAACGACCAAGTCTTGTCAAAGCGGATCAGTTCAACCTGAGGAAGGAAGAAAAACGATTCCATGCAACGGCGGTTCTTTGCGGTATGTCCGTCAAATGAACGTCCACCCCAAATTCGTTGGTCTTCACCAAGAATGGCATACGCGGGAGCAGGATCGGAGAAAGTATGCAGTTGACCGAGCGCGACCACTTCTTCACGAGTGTCGCGTGACTGCCAGTAGAACTTTGGAAAGAGCGGTTGAGCATGAAGCCATTCTATAAATGCAAACGATGGTTTTTGCGTTAGAACTTCAACACAACGAACTTCACTTGCTTGGGCATTTTGTACTCGCTCAATCAAAGCGGAGATAGTTTGCTGGAAATGTGACAAATCGACCTCGTTCACATCTAAATTATTATTATATTAGTTTGATACTTTATGGGCAGTACCCACTTAGATCAAGAATGTACTATATCTTTTGAACATTCCTGTGATTCTAAGCGATCCAACCTCTTTATTCATCTTAGCCAATAACAAAGAAAGCGATTAATTAAAATTTAGAAAAGAGTGACAACAAAAAGACCAAACGTGACACTGAAATTCGACATTCATCAGATTTTTATTCTATCAAACCCCGTTTTGCGGTACTTTAATAAAGTATTTAAATTAATTTCAGGAAATCGGCAATGCAAAATATCGGGATGTCGTCAAAACTCAACAGCGTATGCTACGAAATCAGGGGGCCTGTACTCAAACATGCTAAGCGCATGGAAGAAGAAGGGCATAAAATACTGAAGCTTAATATCGGTAACCCCGCCCCATTTGGTTTTGACGCCCCTGATGAAATCCTTGTTGATGTAATCCGTAACCTACCGACATCTCAAGGTTACTGCGACTCAAAAGGCATCTATTCAGCTCGTAAAGCGGTTGTTCAGCACTACCAGAAAAAAGGCCTCCGTAACCTTGATGTAGAAGACGTTTACATTGGTAACGGCGCATCAGAGCTTATCGTTATGTCTATGCAGGCGCTACTGGATAATGGTGATGAAATCTTAGTTCCCGCTCCGGACTACCCACTATGGACAGCGTCTGTTGCGCTTTCTGGTGGTACACCGGTTCACTACATGTGTGATGAAGATGCTGATTGGTATCCAGATCTAGACGACATGCGTGCGAAGATCTCACCAAAGACTCGCGGCATCGTTCTTATCAACCCGAACAACCCAACGGGCGCGGTATACAGCCGTGATTTCCTATTACAAGTTGTTGAGATTGCTCGTGAGCACGGTTTGATCATCTTCGCTGATGAAATCTACGACAAAGTACTTTACGACGGTGCCGTACATACTTCAGTCGCAACGCTTGCTGAAGACGTACTCATGGTGACATTCAACGGTCTGTCTAAGGCTTACCGTGTATGTGGTTTCCGTGGTGGCTGGATGTTCTTAACGGGCCCGAAACACATTGCGAAAGGCTATGTCGAAGGGCTAGAAATGCTCGCCTCGATGCGTTTGTGTGCCAACGTACCAATGCAGCACGCCATCCAAACGGCACTGGGTGGTTATCAGAGTATCAACGAACTGATTCTTCCTGGTGGTCGACTGCTTGAGCAACGTGACCGTGCATGGGAACTGATCAACAAGATCCCTGGCGTTTCTTGTGTGAAACCAAAAGGCGCGATGTACCTGTTCCCTAAGATCGACACCAACATGTACAACATCAAAGACGATCAGAAATTCGTGCTCGATTTCCTTAAGCAAGAGAAGGTGCTATTGGTTCAAGGTACTGGCTTCAACTGGCCAAAACCGGATCACTTCCGCATCGTGACTCTGCCGCACATCGAAGATCTAGAAATCGCGATTGGTCGCCTAGAACGCTTCTTACAGACTTACAGCCAAGATGAGCTCACAGGCGATTAATTAACACAAAAAGTTATGACTACAATTTGCTGTTTTAAAAGACTTTAACTTGTAATCAATCACTTCTATGCTTAAAAGGCTCCTGTTTGGGAGCCTTTTTTGTATCCGCTGTCTCGTGTCCCTGTGCAAACACAAGATACGAGTGGAGCATTGCTTATACCAATCACAGTAAGTAAGTGTTCAGAAATAGCGCAGGGAAAAAACTTGAGAACAAGGCAGAATTTTTTGGTAAGTAGTTATTCTACAATCAAAAATTCTAACAAAGTTATCGAGTTTTTTAACAAGCTAGGATGACCAGTTATTTACTACGATTGGTACTAAAAGGACTCTTATGAAACAAAGCCATTTCTTTGCCCATCTTGCCCGTATGAAGCTGATTCAACGCTGGCCCCTGATGCGTTCAATCTCAAGCGAGAACATTTCAGAGCATAGCCTACAGGTCGCTTTCGTCGCCCACGCCTTGGCGCTTATCAAAAACAAGAAGTTTGATGGCAAACTCAACCCAGAACACATTGCTCTGCTTGGCATGTACCACGATACCAGTGAAGTGCTAACAGGTGATTTGCCGACGCCAGTTAAATACTACAATCCAGACATCGCACAAGAGTATAAGAAGATAGAAGCGGCAGCAGAGCAAAGACTGCTTTCAATGCTGCCAGAAGAGTTCCGAGACGACTTCTCCCCGTTTTTGATATCTGGAACAGCAAACAAAGAAGAGCAAAGCATCGTTAAGCAAGCCGACACTATCTGCGCTTACCTCAAGTGTTTGGAGGAACTCAGTGCGGGCAACCATGAGTACGAACAAGCGAAACGCCGACTAGAAGAGACTCTCGAACAGCGTAAAAGCCCGGAAATGGACTACTTTCTCACCACATTTGCGCCGAGCTTTGAATTATCACTAGACGAGATAAGCTAGCTGGGTATAAGTTGAGTGTAATTAGCTAAATAAATCAATTTGATAGGTGCTATTTTGAATTCTCCACTCGAACCACCCTTTGAACTCGAACAAGAATGGCAACATCGAAATGACGATGAACATAAAATAAGGCGTGATGACCACCGTAGCCCGTATCAACGCGATCGTGCGCGGGTGCTTCACTCTGCCGCTTTTCGCCGTCTCCAAGCAAAAACCCAAGTTCATGGCACCACGGTAAACGATTTCCACCGAACTCGCCTGACTCATTCGCTAGAAGCCGCTCAGCTAGGTACCGGTATCGTTGCCCAGCTGAAAAAAAAGCAGCCCGAGTTTCGAGATTTGTTGCCTTCAGACAGTTTGATTGATTCATTGTGTCTTGCTCACGACATTGGCCACCCACCCTATGGGCACGGTGGCGAAGTCGCGTTGAACTATATGATGCGCGATCATGGTGGCTTTGAGGGCAATGCTCAAACATTTCGCATTGTCACGCAGCTAGAACCTTACACTGAACATCACGGGATGAACCTATCTCGACGCACTTTGTTAGGTCTGATTAAGTACCCTTCTCTGCTGAGTGAGGTTCAAGCTAAATTACAATCTGAGCCTGTTAAGCATCAACGACAGCTCCGAGCCAAAGATTGGATGCCAGCAAAAGGCATCTACGATCATGATGAAGAACTTTTTAACTGGGTACTGGAGCCGCTTTCAAGCAGCGACCAACAGCTTCTAAAACAGAAAAGAAAAAAACACACCGAACCTCTTGAACATAATAAGACAAAATATAAGTCACTTGATTGTTCGATTATGGAGCTTGCTGATGACATCGCGTATGGCGTCCACGATTTAGAAGATGCGATTGTGCTTGGCTCTGTCACCAAATCTCAATGGGTCGAGTCGGCTTACCCTCAACTTAAAGAGATGGCAGACCCTTGGGTTTGTGAACACCTAGATTCAATCACAGAGATGCTTTTCTCTGGTGAGCAATATCGTCGAAAGGATGCGATTGGTGGGATAGTCAACGCACTGTTGACCAGTATTTCGATTGAACGAGTAGATGCTAGATTTGAGAATGTACTGCTTGCTTACAATGCGGTGCTTGAACCGAGCATGGACGCCACACTCGACAAACTGAAACACTTTGTCAGCGAGTTCGTGATTCAAGTGCCACAGGTTCAAGTGATCGAATATAAAGGTCAGCAAATTATCATGGATATGTTTGAAGCATTCAGCGCAGATCCTGAACGCTTGCTGCCACTACCTATCAAGAAGCAATGGCTACAACATCAAGATGAGTCTCGAAAAATGCGCGTGATTGCGGATTACATTTCATCAATGACCGATGATCTTGCGCAGAAAATGCATCAGCAATTGTTCTCAGCTCATACCGAGTTTTAATTCCTGACTCACTTTACTGAAACAGCTTAATCTAAGTAGTTTTTCTCAAACACGCCCGGCGGCATTTGATTGATTTGAAACTGAATCATTTGGTCAAATGCCGTTAGCAAAGGGCTAAAGTCGCCATCACTCTCTAACAAGCTCAACAGATGATAACCCGCCTCTACTGTCGAAAGGCTGTTTTCACTTGGCGCTTTGCGAATTCGGTAATTACCCTTGAGATCTTTCGGCAAGTGAACCGTATTCAGCGCATGCAAGTTACTCGATACTTGCCACATTTTGAACGCCTTCTTCCACGTACCATCCAATAAAATCACACGCAGCTTCTTATTTGGAGATGTTGCCGGCTCAACTGAAACAGAGTTTTCACTTGGGTATAAAATCACATGTTGATACTGCCCATCAGCCAGCAACTCGTTAAGTTGTGTATTCTCTGAGAAGTCTTCACCCACAAGCGTCACACTGTTTTTTAGAGACAAAGAGAGAATACGCGCAGTTCCCATTGGGCGATGCTCTTCTGATGGATGCTGAAGAATGATAAGCTCAACGTTCGATTCTAGTGGCGTAACCCACTGACATATACAAGCTTTCAAAGCCTTGCTGCATTGGCGGCAATAACGAGACATGGATTTAATGTGTACCCTGTTTTAATTTTCACTTCACTTTTATGCGTCTTATTCCAACTAGAGCCTGTGCAGGCTTGGGTAGTTTGGGATAAAAATGCGATCGCCGATGGGCAATGGTGGCGGATCCTAACAGGAAACTTTTCACATACCAACTACTCGCACCTTCTGATGAATCTAGCCAGCTTATGGATCATCAGTTATCTGTTTCAACCGAGTAAAAAACAGCTTGCTCTTGCTCTGCTTGTGATTAGTTTAGTGACTGGGGTCGCTTTGTTGTTTTCGAGTATTCAGATCTATGTTGGCCTATCTGGCTCTTTACATGGGTTATTTGGCTTATTCGCGCTCAGTGAGGCTTTAAACGGTAGGAGATCAAGTTGGCTGTTAGTGTTGGGATTAATCGCTAAAATCGCTTGGGAGCAGCTTGTTGGCCCTTCTAGCACGACTGGCGAACTAATTAATGCTCGTGTCGCGATTGAAGCCCACCTAGCAGGTGCACTGGCCGGAGGCTTCATATCTATCGCTTCATTTCTAACAAGTAGACAAACGGATTAAAGTTGAATTCTTTCGCGGTTCTTTTTAACCGTGGCTTCACCTATCCCTTTCACACTCACCAAATCATCAGCAGTCGTAAACACTCCGTTTTGGTCTCTGTAATCGACGATCTCTTGAGCTTTCTTATCCCCAACACCAACCAATAGTGCTGATAGTTCTTCTGCTGTCGCGGTATTGATATTGACCGTAATCTCAATGCCATCGTAAAGCTCTGCCTTAGTTGGGCTGTCTGCATACGCTGCAGGGCTTAACAGAATCAGAAATGTAAGAAATAGTGTTGAATATATCGTGCGCATAAATCGTTCCTTTGTTCAAAAAACGTAACTTATGCATTTGCTGCGCTAGATAAAACACTCACCAGACAAAAATAAAGCGGGTCACCTAAGTGACCCGCTTCGTTATACATCTAATTTTCATCAACTTGTTAGCTGGCTCGCAAACCGAGTTGCTGCACTACTTTCAAGTTGCATTCTCAAGTTGCATTACTCGGCAGAAGACTACCGAGTAAATTCAAAGCTTATTGAGCTTGACCAACGATGTAGTATTCAACGTCTGCATTTTTACGCAGTACGTTTAGTACATTAGTAAGGTCTTGTTGATTACCAACGCGCTCTAACTGTGCACCAAGTTGTGTGCTGTAAGCAGGGTTGATTTCAGCCGTTACTTTAGAAAGCTCAACAACAACGATGTTACCGTCTTGATCTTTAGATTGACCGAACACAGCTTGGCCGGCTTCTGGTTTCACTAGAGCAAATACAGATGCAGCTAATGGAGAATTACGGTCAATGGTTTCAAGCTCAGTAAACTCAAGGCTGTTATCCGCCAGTACCGCTTCATTACCTTGCTTAAGTTCGTTCACTAGAGAAACACCTAGCTCTACCGCTTGTTGCTCTGCTTTTACAGCAGACAATGCAGCTACAACTTGATCTTTCACTTCTACTAAAGGAAGGACTGTTTCGTCACGAGTCTCTTCTACACGTACAACAATAACGTGCTCAGGAGCCACTTCGATAACTTCAGAGTTCAAACCGTCTTCTTTCACTTCAGGGCTCAAGATAGCTTGCATTACTGCAGGCGTCATCAGAACTTCTGGAGCGTCAGCTTGAGAGATGAAATCAGTCGTCGTGATCTTCGCGTTGATAGCTTCAGCAGAGTCGTCTAGAGAATCTGGGAATTCAAACGCTACTTTTTCAAGTTCAGTTTGTTGCTCGTAGAACTGATCAACTGCGTGTTGGTCTAGAAGCTCTGTCTTAATCTCTGCCGCTACTTCAGTGTAAGGCTGAGCTTGAGATGCTTTTACTTCGTCTAGCTTGATGATGTGGTAGCCAAAATCAGATTTAACTAAGCCAGTCGTATCGCCAATATTCTCAAGAGCGAAAGCCGCGTCTTCGAATGCTGGGTCCATAACATCACGTTCAATCCAACCTAGGTCACCGCCAACATCTGCACTACCGAAGTCGTCAGATTTCTCTTCTGCTAGCGTAGCAAAATCAGCACCTGCATTTAGCTCGTCTAAGATTGACTGTGCTTTCGCTTCGTCATCACCTTGAACTAGGATGTGGCTAACTTTACGTTGCTCTTCAGTAGAGTACTTGTCTAGATGCTCTTGGTAATATTTCTGTGCTTCCTCATCGCTAACTTCAAGTTGCGATTTAAGTGCTTCAGCAGAAAGTTCGATGTAAGACACCTTAGCCTGCTCTGGACGAGTGTAAGCCGCAGGGTTCTCTTGGTAATACTGTTCGATTTGCTCGTCAGTTAACTCGATGGTTTTCGCTAGGTCAGCAACAGACAGTGTCACTGTGCGAATGTCACGAGTTTGAGCAATAAGCTTGCTCTGAATATCAATTTCGCCTTGAAGAACAAATTCACTGCCTTGAAGCGCAGTGACAAGCTGGTTACGCATTAGGTCACGACGCATGTATTCTGCGAAGCTTTCTGCGCTGAAACCTGCACGACGTAATGCTGATTGGTAAACTTCTTGGTCGAATTGACCTGCAGTTTGGAACTGAGGCATTTCTAGAATCATGGTACGGATTTGAGAATCACTGATTCGTAGGCCTAGAGATTCTGCTTGCTGCTCAAGTAGAACATCGTTGATCATGCGATCAAGTACTGACTTACGGAAAGACTCCACGTATGCAGGGTCTGCAAGCATTTGAGCGAAGTAATCGCCAAGTTGAGATTGCATGCGATTACGTTCGTTTTGGTAAGCTTGTTCGAACTCACCACGAGCAATTTCTGTGTTGCCAACTTTAGCTGCTGCGTTGTTACCGCCACCGGTGATGTAGCTGCCTACACCTGCGAATACGAATGACAGGATAATCAACCCAAGGATAATTTTTACCGCGATGCTATTCACGCCTTCGCGTAATCGATCCATCATAATTTAAGTGCTCTCCGGATATGAAGCATTGGCTTCAAAATAAAAATCTATTCACGCGATATTATCAGAAAAAGAAATGCGCATCAGTAGGATGCGCATAATTTAAATAAGTTCAATGTGCTTTGCACATATACTGTTTGAAAATGAAACATCATTGTTCAAACAGTAAACGCATATTACTGCCTTCCCCTCACAAAAACTTGAGGTTTCAGCAACAAAAATTAGTTACATGCGTCTTTAAGTGCTTTACCCGCTTTGAAGCCAGGTACTTTAGCTTCTGCGATTTGGATCTCTTCACCAGTTTTTGGGTTACGACCTGTACGAGCAGCACGAGTACGAACACTGAAAGTACCAAAGCCAACAAGTGCAACTTGGTCGCCTGATTGTAGCGTTGTGCCAACTGCTTCGATGAAAGCGTCTAGAGCGCGACCAGCTGAAGCTTTAGAGATGTCTGCGTTTTCTGCGATTGATTCTACTAGTTGTGTTTTATTCACTGTTTTTCCCCTATGTGTCATCTGTGACTACTTCTCGATGACTGTACGTTCCATTTTGGTTTTAATTTAGCCGCAAGCCTTATTACAAAAGGGCTGCCGCTTTAGTCGAATAACTTAGCGTCCAAAAAAAACGCTGACAAGCCTTTTCGGGTCTATCAGCGTAATTCTTTACTTATTTTTGCTATGCATCACTATTTTTTCACGTCGAACTCGACCCCTGACGGATCTCGTTCTAGTGCGACTTTCAGTACTTCATCAATCCATTGAACCGGAATCACCTTCAAGTCAGCGATTACGTTGTCTGGAATCTCTTCCAAATCACGTTCATTGTCTTTTGGAATCAAGACTGTTTTAATGCCACCACGGTGCGCTGCAAGCAGCTTTTCTTTCAAGCCACCGATAGGTAAAACTTCACCACGAAGGGTAATTTCACCGGTCATACCAACCTCTGCTTTTACAGGGTTACCCGTTAAGCTAGAGACCAATGCAGTACACATTGCGATACCCGCACTCGGGCCATCTTTTGGCGTTGCACCTTCCGGTACGTGAACATGAATGTCACGTTTCTCGTAGAAATCGGTGTTAATACCCAGATTTTCTGCACGAGAACGAACCACTGTCATTGCCGCTTGAATCGACTCTTTCATCACATCGCCTAGTGAACCGGTTTGCGTTAGCTTACCTTTACCTGGCATTGATTCAGTTTCGATGGTCAGTAGATCGCCACCTACTTGCGTCCATGCTAAGCCAGTTACTTGGCCGATACGGTTGCTTTCATCCGCTTTACCGAAGTCATGACGTTGCACACCTAAGTACTCTTTCAGGTTATCAATGTTAACCGTTACAGATTTAAGGCTGCTGTCTAACAAGATATTCTTCACTGCTTTACGACAGATCTTAGAGATTTCACGCTCTAGGCTACGCACACCCGCTTCACGCGTGTAGTAACGAATGATGCCGATGATTGCAGAGTCTTCAATCTCAATCTCATTAGGCTTAAGACCGTTGCGTTGAACTTGCTTGTCCAATAGGTGGCTCTTAGCAATGTTCAGCTTCTCATCTTCTGTGTAACCCGACAGACGAATCACTTCCATACGGTCCAATAGTGGGCCCGGAATATCCATCGAGTTAGACGTTGCAACAAACATCACATCAGATAAATCGTAATCGACTTCTAGGTAGTGATCGTTAAATGCGTTGTTTTGCTCAGGGTCTAGTACTTCTAGAAGCGCAGAAGATGGGTCGCCACGCATATCAGAAGACATCTTATCGATTTCATCTAATAGGAACAGTGGGTTCTTAACACCAACTTTAGACATCTTCTGGATTAATTTACCCGGAAGTGAACCGATGTACGTACGACGGTGACCACGAATCTCAGCTTCATCACGAACGCCGCCTAGCGCCATACGTGTGTACTTACGACCCGTTGCCGCGGCAATCGAACGGCCTAGTGAAGTTTTACCAACACCAGGAGGACCAACAAGACAAAGGATTGGACCTTTTAGTTTGTTGATACGGTTTTGTACTGCCAAGTATTCGAGAATACGTTCTTTAACACGTTCTAAGCCGTAGTGATCTTCGTTTAAGATCTCTTCCGCTTTCGCTAAATTCTTTTTAACTTTTGAACGCTTAGCCCAAGGAACGCCTACCATCCAATCAATGTAACTACGTACTACTGTTGCTTCAGCAGACATTGGCGACATCATTTTCAGTTTTTGCAGTTCTTGCTCAGTTTTTTCACGAGCTTCTTGAGGCATCTTAGAATCTTCGATCTTCTTCTTCAGAGTTTCGAATTCATCAGGCGCGTCGTCCATCTCGCCCAGTTCTTTCTGAATCGCTTTCATTTGCTCATTCAGATAGTACTCACGCTGAGACTTTTCCATCTGTTTCTTAACGCGGCCACGGATGCGTTTTTCAACTTGCAGGATATCAATTTCTGACTCCATTTGGCCCATCAAGAATTCCAGGCGTTCCGTCACATCTGAAATTTCTAGAACGTGCTGCTTATCTACCAGTTTAAGTGGCATGTGCGCAGCAATCGTATCAGCAAGGCGAGCAGCCTCATCAATACCGTTCAGCGAGGTTAGAACCTCTGGTGGAATCTTTTTGTTCAGCTTAATAAAGCCTTCGAATTGATTGATCGCACTGCGAACAACCACTTCTTGTTCTTTTTCGTCAAGTTCTGAGGTTACAACGTATTCGGCATCCGCTAAGAAAAACTCACTCTCTTTGAACTGGTGAATTTTTGCACGCTGCTGACCTTCGACAAGTACTTTTACGGTACCATCTGGCAGCTTTAGCAACTGAAGAATAGTAGCGACTGTACCTACGTTAAATAGGTCGTCGATTGAAGGCTCATCAGTGTCCGCTTCTTTCTGCGCTACAAGTAGTACTTGTTTGTTAGCTTCCATTGCCGATTCAAGGCAAGTAATCGATTTTTCACGACCAACAAACAATGGAATAACCATGTGTGGGTAAACCACTACATCACGTAGAGGTAGCACGGGGATTTCGATACGCTCGGAACGTTCCAAGTTCATATATTTCTCTCTTCCGCTTTAACTTATAAAGCAGTATATGGGGCTTAAACGACTGGATTCAATGGAAGAATAAAAAAAAGGAGGTAATTGCTTACCTCCTTTTTCAATTTGAGTGTGTAGTCTTAAAAAGACCTACTCTGCAACAGCTGCTTGGTTATCTGAGTTACTGTAAATCACTAGTGGTTCTGACTCACCATTAATTACCGACTCATCAATCACAACCTTGCTTACATCAGTTGAAGATGGCAGTTCGTACATAGTTTCTAGTAGAACACCTTCCAAGATAGAGCGTAGACCACGAGCACCCGTTTTACGGTTCATTGCTTTCTTCGCAATTGCGCGTAGGGCGTCTTCACGGAATTCTAACTCTGTATCCTCAAGCTCAAATAATGCAGCGTACTGTTTTGTCAGTGCATTCTTTGGCTCACAAAGAATTTGGATTAGCGCTTCTTCATCAAGCTCTGTCAGTGTTGTTGTAACAGGTAGACGACCAATGAATTCTGGAATCAAACCATACTTCACTAGATCTTCAGGTTCTACTTGAGTGAACAGTTCACCGATAGTTTTGGTTTCGTCTTTTGAACGCACTTCTGCGCCAAAGCCGATACCTGAACCTGTTTCTACACGTTGCTCAATCACTTTATCTAGGCCGGCAAACGCACCACCACAGATAAATAGGATCTTAGACGTGTCCACTTGCAAGAACTCTTGCTGTGGATGCTTACGACCACCTTGAGGTGGAACTGAAGCCACTGTACCTTCAACAAGTTTTAATAGAGCTTGCTGTACACCTTCACCAGACACGTCACGCGTGATCGATGGGTTTTCAGCTTTACGAGAAATCTTATCGATTTCATCGATGTAAACAATGCCGCGTTCCGCTTTCGCTACGTCGTAATCACATTTCTGAAGCAACTTCTGGATGATGTTTTCAACATCTTCGCCCACATAACCCGCTTCGGTTAGTGTTGTTGCATCTGCCATTGTGAAAGGAACGTCTAGGAAACGAGCCAGTGTTTCAGCCAGTAGTGTTTTACCACTACCAGTAGGACCGATAAGAAGAATGTTACTCTTACCTAGCTCTACGCCTTCAGCCGTCGTATCACCATTACGTAAACGCTTGTAGTGGTTATATACTGCAACTGCTAGCACTTTTTTCGCGTATTCTTGACCGATTACATAGTCGTCAAGATGCTCACGAATCTCACGCGGCGTTGGCAGCGATTCCGATTCTTTCTTTGGAAGAACATCTTTAATTTCTTCACGAATAATGTCGTTACAAAGATCGACACATTCATCACAAATGTAAACAGAAGGACCTGCGATTAACTTGCGAACTTCGTGCTGGCTTTTGCCACAGAAAGAGCAGTAAAGCAATTTACCGCTACCACCCTCTTTGCTTTTATCTGTCATTCGCTAACCTCTTAGCCTTTACTCTCTATGTTTGAGTGTATATCAATTTGAATCACTTTGCGTTAAACAATTGCCCTGCAATTATTGACCGCGGTGATTAAGAACTGAATCCACCAAACCGTATTCTACAGCCTGATCAGCAGACATGAAATTGTCACGATCTGTATCACGCTCAACAACCTCTAGAGGCTGACCTGTGTGCTCTGCCAATAGTTTGTTTAGCTTTTGCTTGATCGTTAGGATCTCTTGCGCGTGAATTTGAATATCAGACGCTTGGCCTTGGAAGCCGCCAAGTGGCTGGTGAATCATTACACGTGAGTTTGGAAGCACGTGACGCTTACCCGGAGTACCACCCGCTAGTAAGAATGCACCCATAGAGCAAGCTTGACCCATACATACTGTGCTCACGTTTGGCTTGATGAACTGCATTGTGTCATAGATAGACATGCCCGCTGTTACGCTACCGCCAGGTGAGTTGATGTAAAGATAGATATCTTTGTCTGGGTTTTCTGATTCCAAGAAAAGCAGTTGAGCCACGACAAGATTTGCCATGTGGTCTTCCACTTGACCTGTTAAGAAAATGATACGTTCTTTTAATAGACGAGAATAAATATCGTAAGAACGTTCACCACGGGAAGTCTGTTCAACCACCATAGGAACTAGTGCGTCCATAATCGATGGCATTGTATTTTTTTCTTGGTAGCTCATATTCTTATGTCCCTAAAATAAATGGCCCGAATGATTAAATCATACGGACCATTGTTAGCAGAATTGTTGACCGTACGTCAACCTTCTACGTCAGATATTACTATATTAAGCAGGTTGCTGATTCATTAGCTCGTTGAAGCTAACTTCTTTATCAGAAACTTGAGCTTTAGCGATGATTGCATCAATAGCTTGCTCTTCTAGAGCAACATTGCGCATGTTGTTCATCATTTGCTCGTTTTGCTCGTAGTAAGCAATAACTTCTGTTGGATCTTCGTATGCTGTAGCCATCTCTTCGATGATAGCTTTAACTTTCTCGTCATCAGCTTTTAGCTCTTCAGTCTTGATTACTTCACCAAGAAGAAGACCTACAACTACGCGACGTTTAGCTTGCTCTTCGAACAGCTCACGTGGAAGTTGGTCAGCAGCTTCAGTGTTACCACCGAAACGTTGAGCAGCTTGTTGACGTAGAACACCGATCTCTTGATCGATTAGAGCAGAAGGTACGTCGATGTTGTTTTCGTTAACTAGACCGTCGATTGCTTGCTCTTTGATGCGGTTCTTAACTGCTTGCTTAAGCTCACGCTCCATGTTCTTACGAACTTCAGCTTTAAGGCCTTCAACACCTTCAGCTGCGCCGAACTTAGAAACGAATTCTTCGTTTAGTTCTGGAAGCTCACGAGCTTCAACTTTGTTCAGCTTGATAGAGAACTTAGCAGCTTTACCTTTTAGGTTTTCAGCGTGGTAATCTTCTGGGAAGTTTACTTCGATTTCGAATTCCATACCTGCTGTTTTACCAACGATACCGTCTTCAAAACCAGGGATCATGCGACCAGCGCCCATCTCTAGTGGGAAGTTCTCAGCTTTGCCGCCTTCAAACTCTTCACCGTCGATAGAACCAACGAAGTCGATAGTTGCACGAGAACCAGCGTCAGCAGCAGCTTCAACTTCAGTCCAAGTCGCTTGTTGCTTACGTAGAGTTTCGATCATCTCTTCAACGTCAGCTTCTTTAACTTCTACTGCTGGTTTCTCAACAGTGATGTTTTCTAGACCTTTCAGCTCAACTTCTGGGTAAACTTCAAAAGTTGCGTTGAATACTAGGTCAGCGCCTTCGTTGTTTTCAACTGGTGCGAAAGTAGGTGCGCCAGCTGGGTTGATTTTCTCTTTAACGATCGCTTCGATGAAGTGACGTTGCATTACTTCGCCCATCACGTCTTGACGTACTGCTTTGCCGTACATTTTAGCAACCATCTTCATTGGCACTTTGCCTTTACGGAAGCCATCGAAACGACGGTTTTTCGCGATGTTGCGTAGTTCAGCTGTAACTGCATCTTCGATGTTAGCAGCAGGAACAGTAATATTAAGACGGCGCTCTAGGCCTTCTAGCGTTTCAACAGTAACTTGCATTATATAAACCTCAAAACTGGCTCAGTAATCTGAGCATATGAGCCGTAACTTAGCTTTAATTCAAAAGCCGACGTTGTTGGCTGCATCCTTGTGTAGTGCTCTATCCGAACACCTAATTTAAAATCGAGCATTGATGTCTGAATTGATTATTCAACCAAACACCAGACTAATCAGCGATATCTTCGTTCTTCACGCGTCGATTAAAACGCAATAAAGCTTGTTTTCGAAAACAAGAAAGGTATCTCCGATTAGCCTCAGGACAGAAATTTTAGACGCGACATTCTAGCGATCTGTTTAATCTCTGTCGAGCCGTTCACCTCTGCATGATGATGAATGCTCTAAATTCGTCCAACTAAATGATACAAAAACGATCAAATCATCACTTAGCACAACAGAAATGGGGACAATAGCGACTTTTTCAAGGGAATCGAGGGCTTTTTTTGCTAAAAACCTTAAAAAGAGATCTTGCTCTTGTTTTACCCCTCAGAGTCGATAACTTTTTCAACAATCCCCGTTACAAACCCTTAACCTACATCCATCTGGCGACTGTCTACTTTCAGCAAACACTACCGCTATTTGCTACCATAAACGAGAGAAGACAGGCTTGATTATTTACCAAAGAAATGAGCGGAGAGCCTTCATGTTTCAAGCTTTGAGAATCCCAATACTATTAATGGCCACATACAGTTTACTAATGGTGTTCGGCGGTCATTGGGTGTGGAACACAAGCCATGAAAGTTTGTTAAATGATCATCAATCTAAGCTAGACCGATTTTCGATTCATATTTCAAGCCAACTCGACAAGTTCGCGCACATTCCCGAGCTGCTTTCAAAAGACAAAGAGTTGGTCGATGCTCTTCACTCTCCAAGTAACTCTGCGCAAATCGAACTCACCAATCGCTACCTAGAACACGTAAACTCGGTGATTCAAGCATCGGACACCTATCTGTTAGATAGCATTGGCACCACCATAGCAGCCAGTAACTGGAATCTACCGCGTTCTTTTATTCGGCGAAATTTCGCTTTCCGTCCCTACTTTCAAGAAGCGATTCTTGGCAATGAAAATCAATATTTTGCGCTAGGTTCAACCTCTGGGAAACGAGGCTATTATTATTCTTACCCCGTCGCCTATGCCGCCGAGATTATTGGCGTCATTGTCGTAAAGATGGATTTATCGCTGATTGAAGCAAGTTGGAAAGGCAAACAGAGTTTTTTTGTTGCTGACGATAAAGACCAGATCGTATTTATGTCGAGCAATCCTGAGTGGCTGTTCAAAAGCCTTCAACCATTAAGCGAAGAACAACACACTCGAATTCAAGAAAGCAGGCAGTATCTCGATACAAAAATAGAAAGCCTGCACTTCTCCGGTGACTTAGAGAGTGCTACTAGCAATATTGAGTCTCCCCACAAGCTCGTCCAAGAGCAGTTCTTTAACTCCTCACGCTTCCTAGCCGAGCCAAAACTCACCATACGAGTATTTTCTCCGACCCACTTAGTTTGGTGGGACTTGGTTGCTTACCTTGTGGTTTTGAGCCTTATTTTTGCGATTATTTATCTAACGATGCAACTCAATCACCATCGACAACAAAGACGAGCTCAGATAGACAGACTGCAATCCGAAGCCAAGCAAAAGCTAGAATTTCAAGTGCTTGAACGAACATCAGAGTTGCATGTCGAGATTAAGCACCGAATCGAAACTGAACATGTACTGAGGCAGACACAAGACGAACTCATCCAAGCCGCCAAACTGGCAGTGTTGGGGCAAATGTCAGCAAGCATCAGCCATGAACTGAATAACCCGCTTGCTGCGATTCGCAGTTATGCCGACAACGGCCGACTGTTTCTTGCCAAAGAAAAAACCGAGCGTGTCGATGACAACCTATCGCGAATCTCGGCGCTCACTGACCGTATGGCTAAGATAAGCCACCAGCTTCGTTCCTTTGCAAAGAAATCCACTGCGGAAGAGCTGCACACGTTACAGATACTGCCAGTATTGCACTCGTCAAAAGAACTGATGAAACCACAACTCAAGAGTGAACGAGTAAAGGTCAACGAACTTCCTGAAACCTTTGATGCTTGCGTGCTCGCCAACGCCATTCAATTGGAACAAGTGATCATTAATTTGCTGACTAACGCGATTCAGGCGATGGAACAACAAGACGACAAACAATTAGCTATTCTGTTAGAGATTAGGAAGCCCGACCATCAACAAGCCAAGACCTTGCTGATTCATGTCGATGACAATGGCCCAGGCTTCACCTCCCCTTCTAACGGAAATTTTTTTGAACCCTTCCATACCACCAAGAAAAATGGACTTGGACTTGGGCTATCGATTTCTCAACAAATAATCAGCGGAATAAATGGCAAGCTAGTTACCGATCACAGCCCACAAGGTGGTGCTCGATTTAGTATCGAGTTACCCATAGTTCCAACAAAAGAATCAGATTAGTCGCTAAGCAAACCAGTACACCTTCACCAACAATAAAAATAAAAAATTAAAGGAATAACTATGTGTCACGTCTATTTCATTGATGATGAATCCGATCTGAGAATGGCTATTGAACAGAGCTTTGAGCTCGCCGATATTGATGCCGAATTCTTTCCCGATGCGGAGTCTGCTCTGCTCGCGATTCAAGAAAACGGCTTACCTCACGTCATCATCACTGATATCTGTCTACCGGGCCTTTCCGGGCATGATCTGCTCAACACCGTGATGCACAAAGACAAAGAAATCCCCGTGATTATGATTACTGGTCACGGCGATATTTCGATGGCGGTACAAGCGATCCAAGATGGCGCCTATGACTTCATCGAAAAGCCGTTCGCCAATGAACGTCTAATCGAAACCACCAAACGAGCAATAGAAAAACGTCAACTCACACTCGAGAATCTTGAATTGAAGCGCTCTTTAAAGGCCAGTAAAGCGCTTGGGCCGAGAATCATTGGTGACACGCAATCAATGACCGACCTGCGTTCTATCATCACTCATGTGGCAGATACTAACGCTGATATTTTACTCTTTGGTGAAACTGGCACAGGCAAAGAGTTGGTCGCACGCTCTCTACATGAACAAAGCAGCCGGCGAGAACAAAACTTCGTCGCCGTCAATTGCGGTGCGGTACCTGAAAACCTGATAGAGAGTGAACTGTATGGTCATGAGAAAGGTGCGTTCACTGGCGCAGAAAGCAAGCGAGTGGGTAAATTTGAATTTGCTCAAGGCGGAACTCTATTCTTAGATGAAATTGAGTCCATGCCAATGCAGGCACAAATTCGCCTGTTGCGCGTCTTACAAGAGCGCGTTATTGAAAGGGTTGGCTCAAACGGTTTAGTGCCTCTCGATATTCGAGTAATCGCCGCAACCAAAGTCGACCTAAAGAAGGCGGCTGAAGAAGGCGTTTTCCGCCAAGACCTCTATTATCGACTCAACGTTGTGACCCTAGATTTACCGCCGTTAAGAAGCCGTCAAGAAGACATCCCTGCACTCTTCCACCACTTCTTACTGGTCGCTGCTGCACGTTATGGCAAGACAGCACCAGCACTTCCCCAAAAGGAGCTGCACGCGCTTTTAGCCCATGATTGGCCGGGAAATGTACGAGAATTGCGTAATACAGCTGAGCGGTTTGTACTTTTAGGTAAGCTTTCTCACTTATCAGACAACACCAATCAAGTCACTCAAGAACTGTCTTTGGCAGAAATGGTGTCTGACTTTGAGAAAAACACGTTAAAACAAGCGCTTATTGAATGTAATGGCAGTATTAAACAGACTATGGATAGACTGCAACTTCCACGTAAAACCCTCTACGATAAAATGCAAAAACACCAACTAGTTAAAGAGTCATACCGACAGAGCGAAAACTAAATTAAATTTGGGAGCAAGATCACCTATACTTATTTCACAACAGGATGTTATGCAACCAAGGTGGTAAGGAGGTCATTATGGGTGAGAAAACAAAAGTTCCCTCGATCACCGATACGTTTGAAATTGACGGTATTTTTTACACTGACAATCATGTCAACTTAGACACGCCAGAATTAGAGGCAAAAAGAGCGCTGTATGAGCCGATTGATTCTGGCTCTCGATATGGAAAAATCATTGATGAGGAGGTTTAGCCCTCCCCATCACTTCGCTATGATTTCACTCTCTATTTCGTGATGATCTCCGGCCCCATCAAGGTAGTCGGTAACCATGTTGATACCCAAGGTACGTAGGTTACGATAATCAGGAATAAGAACATCACGCCAACCCATGGCAGTGCGGCTTTTACTACGTTCATCATCGACATCTTCGCGACCCCTGCGGTCACAAACAAGTTGAGCCCCACAGGCGGTGTTATCATCCCTATCTCCATGTTCACCACCATCATAATACCTAGGTGAATTGGGTCGATGCCCAGTGCAATTGCAATTGGGAATACCAACGGAGCAACGATGATCAGCAAACCTGATGGCTCCATGAACTGCCCACCAATCAAGAGTAGAACGTTCACCACAATCAAGAAGGTGATTGGACCTAAACCTGCAGACAACATAGATTCCGTGATCATCTGAGGAATACGTTCTTCTGTCAGTACATGCTTAAGAATCAGAGCATTGGCAATGATAAACAACAACATGATGGTCAGCTTACCCGCATCATAGAGCGTGTCTTTGGTGTCTTTATGGAAAAACGTTTGGAACACTTTCACCAAAGCAGGCTTTGTATTTTTCTTGTCCGCAAACGGCCCCATATCTTTATAGATAAAGTTGGCAATGAAGAACGCATAAACCGCTGCAACAGCAGCCGCTTCTGTCGGAGTAAAGATACCGCCGTAGATACCACCTAAAATGATAACAATCAGCAACAAGCCCCAGCTCGCATCCTTCGCGGCTGCGAACATCTCACCCCAGCCCACAAATGGCTGTGCAGGAATTTTCTTGATACGTGCTGCAATGTAGATCGCTATCATCAACATCACACCCGCCAACAGGCCAGGAATCACGCCGCCTAAGAACATACGACCGACAGATACATCCGTCGCCGCAGCGTAAACCACCATAACGATGGATGGTGGAATCAAGATACCCAAAGTACCCGCGTTACAGATAACCCCTGCCGCGAACTCTTTTGTGTAGCCGTTTTTGATCATACCCGCGATAACAATACTACCGATTGCCACTACCGTTGCTGGAGACGACCCAGATAACGCTGCGAACATCATACACGCCACAACCGATGCCATTGCTAAACCGCCGCGGAACCAACCCACCATTGCAATAGCAAAACGGATAATACGTTTCGCCACACCACCAGTAGACATAAAACTAGAGGCCAAAATAAAGAAAGGAATCGCTAAGAGTGTGTAGTGACCTGCAAATGCATTAAACAGCGTTTGTGCAACGGATGCCAAAGAAGCATCTGAATGCATCAATAAGAATATGACGCTTGATAAACCGAGGGAAATCGCAATTGGCACACCGACCAACATGAAAGCAATTACCATCAAAAATAGAAATAACATTGCCATGATTAGTCTTCCTTACCGTTAGATTTTGTACCCGACTCGTTCGCCTTGTTTTGCTTAGTCGAATCCAATACCGCTGTCGCGTCTTCATCAGAACCCGCTAACACATCAGCTTTCAATGCATCCAGCTCTTCTTCGGCTTCATGCCCCGCTATCATGCGGTCAAGCTTGCCTGTGACTACTTGGTAAGCAACTTGGGCAAAACGGAACGTCAGCATTGCCATACCAATAGGCAGTGCCATGTAAGGAATAAAACGTGGCAGTTTCTCGTATCGCTCGCCTTCATTCATCCAGTCGGCAAGGAACTGAAGCATCTCTGGCATTGGAATATCATCGGTCTCGTACCAAGCGCGCTCAGTCGCGAACGGGTACCAGTAATTCCAAGAACCTATAAGAAGTAAGATTGAGAATGCTAGGCAGCTTGTGACGGCGATTAACGCATACACTTTGCGTAGCTTTTCTGGGGCAAGGTTGATGATCACATCAACACCAATGTGGAAGTGTTTTTTAACGCCATAAGATGCGCCCACTAACACCATCCAAGCGAACATGAACACCGTCAGTTCTAGTGCCCATAAGATATTGCCATTGAATGCGTATCGAAATACCACATTGGCAAAAGTAAGTAGCGTCATTGCGCCAAGGAAAAATGCGATTAATGACTCTTCAATCACATCCGTAACTCTTCCGACTTTGGAAAAAAAAGAGGTTTCCAGTGCTGATTCGCTAGAATTTGGCTGTTCCATTTGAGGATTATCCATAATTGACTCCGCTTATAGTTATTTTAATGAGGAGTGGCGAAATTCACGCCACTCCCTTAGCGGTGTTATTGGTTTGAAGCTAACGCTGCATCGATAAGATCTGAACCGATGTCTTTTTCAAACTTCTTCCATACTGGTTGAAGCGCAGTTACCCATGCTTCACGCTGTTCAGGCGTAAGCGTACGAACTTCACCACCCGCTTCGATGATGTTGTTTTTGTTCGCTAGGTTAACTTTTGAAGATTCTGCGTTACGAGTCTCAGACACTTCTTGAACGATTGTGCCAAGTTGCGTACGTACATCTTCAGGTAGGTCTTTCCAGAAGTCGTTCGACGTTACTACGAGGTAATCAAGAATACCGTGGTTAGTTTCTGTCACGCCGTCTTGTACTTCAAAGAACTTCTTACCGTAGATGTTTGACCATGTGTTCTCTTGGCCATCGATAACCTTAGTCTGTAGGCCACCGTATACTTCTTTGAAAGACATCTTCTGTGGGTTAGCACCTAGCTGTTCAAACTGAGCAACCAATACGTCTGATGCTTGAACACGGAATTTCAAGCCTTCCGCGTCTTCAGGATTGATAAGAGGTTTGTTTGCTGACATCTGTTTCATGCCATTGTGCCAAAACGCTAGGCCTTGAAGGCCACGACGCTTCATCGCGTTCTTCAGCTTTTCGCCAGACTCTGAGTTTTGGAAACGGTCAACAGCTTCTACGTCTTCAAATAGGAAAGGAAGGTCAAAAATGCGGTATTTCTTAGTGAACTTCTCAAATTTAGACAGCGAAGGAGCCGCCATTTGAACATCACCATTTAACAGGGCTTCCAGTACTTTATTATCATCGTAGAGTGTTGAGTTAGGGAAAACTTGCATACAAGCTTTGCCATTCATTTCCGTGTTTACTCGCTCTTCCAGTAAAGAAGCGGCAATGCCTTTCGGGTGCTTATCGGTATTGGTTACATGACTGAATTTAATCACGATTTCACCTGGGTCACAGTTTGCAGCAGCATTAAAACTTGTGAGCGCCAGAGCAGATACAGACAGCAGGGTAAGAGGCTTAAACATTATTATTCTCCTTAGTAAACAAAGCAGCCCTTCAATGGGAACTGCGTGCTTTCACTAAAGCAATTAGCGTGCCACATTAACACAAATCATTAACAACCCTTTAACCGTAAGGCTTCATGATATCTGCCTGCAGCAGTCACTAACTCGCTGCAAAAATCAATGGGTGGAAAGTGACACATAGAATATTTGTAAATGGGTGGAAGCTGACCAAAGCATCAGTGATAAATGAGGTCTGACCAAAAGCTCGATTGCCGATGATACCTTGAAGTAATTTCGACCTATCCTGTAGAGTGCTGCACAACTTAGTCAGATTTACTACAACGCTACTTAATAAGAGTTGATATCAATGAGCCAGATCTACCATCACCCAGTACAAATTTACTATGAAGATACCGATCACTCAGGTGTGGTTTATCACCCTAACTTTCTAAAGTACTTTGAGCGTGCACGCGAACATGTATTGGGTAGCGATAAACTGGCAACATTGTGGAATGAACATGGGTTAGGTTTTGCGGTATATAAAGCCAACATGACTTTCCAAGATGGGGTTGAGTTCGCTGAGATCTGCGACATCCGAACCTCTTTTGAACTTGATGGCAAATACAAAACGCTATGGCGACAAGAAGTGTGGCGTAAAGATGCAACCAAACCTGCGGTGATTGGTGATATCGAAATGGTTTGCCTAGACAAAGACAAGCAACTACAGCCCGTGCCAGCTGAAGTATTAAAAGCGATGCTTGGCGAAACGAGCTAACTTCACCTCACCAAACTCGCTTAAAAGAGATGAGACGATGAAAAGGTTCTCATCTCTATCTGCATCGGTAACAAATTACCACCAAGAGTCACGGCGAAACGATACTGGTCATCTAATCGACCCAAGCAACATTGCCAATCTGTAGAACTCTCGGTTTTCTCAGTAACATCCAACCCAACTCCACTGTATATGCTGATTTCACCATGCAATCTAATTTCATCCTGCAAGTTTGGTTGAAAATCCGAAGCGTGAAGTGGCAATGTTTGCTCCGTCAGATTGGAGAAATCGAACGAAAAGCTTCGCAACGATGTGGCTAGCCCCTTGCCCGTCGCTTTGATATACGACTCCTTCAGCGCCCACAGATCGAAAAAGCGCTCTCTTTGTTCTTCTTTGCTGAGCTCAAGTAAATCCGTCAATTCCGTATCTGAAAAGTAGTGCTTCATGATCGAGTCGATATTGGTCGAGCTTCTGGCATGTTCGATATCGACGCCTAATTGAAGTGACTTCCCTTCTCTATGACAAACTGCGATTAACAAATGTTCTTTGCTATGACTGATATTGAAATTCAGGCCGGTTTCTATTTGTTGTTTCTCAATTAATCTCGGCTTCCCTTTCTCACCATATTCAAAGCGCCACGCTTCAGGCATCAAATCAGAATAGCTAGACAGCACCTTTCTCAGATAATTTCGTACATACAAAGCTTGAATCTGAGATGAGGGCATTCGATAACGCTCAACTTTGGCAATCTCATCGGCTGTCAGTCTCTTTTTGAGCTGCGATACATTGTTTGGCTGGTCATTTAAATTACTCAGAGAACATAGCCACAAATCAACAACGGGAGTTTTCATTTAACTCGAACTCACTTCTATAAATCACTCTTCAAAACACGATTGGAACAACCCAATCGAACAAATTTAACTCACCTATAAATTAAGTGGAACCTAGAGAATACGGGAGGGAAACCCCCTTCACATGAGGACTTAAAACTAATTTTTCAAATAATAACAAATTAAAACACAGATCACACTTAGCCTTACACAAGAGGCATCCATTAAATGTTACTTGCAAAAATATGACATAGATCTCACCAAGTCAACATATAGAGTAAAAACACTAGAAAACAACACATAACCGTTAATTATCAATAAGTTAATTAAATTAAAAATACAAAAATTAAAACCATGCCAAATTCATCTGGTCTGAACAGATCATAGTGGCCTCTGGGAGCATTGTATCGACCACTCACCTCGGGTAGCCTGCTCAACCATTAAACAAATTCACACGTTTTCTTTGCGGATACCGACTTGTCGTTTAGTCAGACTTTGAACAGGATTTTAATGGACATCGCCTCAACATTTGAATGCCACCGTCGCGCATGAAACACCTCCCCCACACTCGTAAGTCAACGCACTTCGAAAAACTAATTTCTATCTGGTTGCCGCCACTCAGCAACCTGAATTTTCAGCTGCGCTTCCCTAAGTCTGTTTCAGATTTTCTTTCTATAGCTTTAAAAGCGCAGCCTCAAAACACGACATCACTTTCTGTGATTTCTAGTGGAGACTCATAATGAGCCAACCCGAGACAAATACACCGGAATCAGTCGACGATTCTCGACTGAATAAACGCCTTAAAGATATGCCTGTCGCTATCGTTGGTATGGCGAGCATGTTTGCAAACTCTCGCTACCTGAATAAATTTTGGGATCTTATCAGCGAAAAGATCGATGCGATTACTGAAGTACCAGATACGCACTGGCGTCCAGAAGATTACTACGATTCAGATCGTACTACGCCAGACAAGTCTTACTGTAAGCGCGGTGGTTTCATCCCAGAAGTAGACTTCAACCCTATGGAGTTCGGTCTTCCGCCAAATATCCTAGAACTGACTGATACTTCACAGCTGCTTTCTTTGATCGTTGCAAAAGAAGTACTTGAAGATGCCAAGCTGCCTGAAGGCTACGATCGCGATAAGATCGGTATCACGCTCGGTGTTGGTGGTGGTCAAAAGATCGCTCAAAGCCTAAATGCTCGTCTTCAATACCCTGTTTTGAAAAAAGTCTTCAAGAGCAGTGGTATCAGCGACGACGACAGCGAAATGCTGATCAAAAAATTCCAAGACCAATACATCCACTGGGAAGAGAACTCATTCCCTGGTTCATTGGGTAACGTAATTTCAGGTCGTATTGCTAACCGCTTTGACCTTGGTGGCATCAACTGTGTAGTAGATGCTGCGTGTGCAGGCTCTCTAGCCGCAATGCGTATGGCTCTAAGTGAGCTGGTTGAAGGCCGCAGTGAAATGATGATCACAGGTGGTGTGTGTACTGATAACTCACCAACCATGTACATGAGCTTCTCTAAAACACCTGCGTTTACCACCAATGAAACCATTCAACCTTTCGACATCGACTCAAAAGGCATGATGATTGGTGAAGGCATCGGTATGGTTGCTCTTAAGCGTCTTGAAGATGCAGAGCGCGACGGCGACAGAATCTACTCTGTGATTAAAGGTGTCGGTTCTTCTTCGGACGGTAAGTTCAAGAGTATTTACGCACCTCGCCCTGAAGGACAAGCAAAAGCTCTAAAACGTGCTTACGATGATGCTGGTTTCGCACCGCACACGCTTGGCCTTTTAGAAGCGCACGGCACAGGTACTGCAGCGGGCGATGTGGCTGAATTTGGTGGCTTAAACTCGGTATTCAGTGAGAACAATGAAGAGAAGCAACACATTGCGTTAGGCTCGGTGAAATCTCAAATTGGTCACACTAAATCAACTGCGGGTACTGCTGGCTTAATCAAAGCTGCATTAGCACTGCACCACAAAGTACTGCCGCCAACGATCAACGTGTCGGCTCCGAATCCTAAGTTGGATATCGAAAACTCACCGTTCTACCTAAACACACAAACGCGTCCTTGGATGAAACGTGTCGACGGCACACCACGCCGTGCAGGTATCAGCTCATTCGGTTTTGGTGGCACTAACTTCCACGTTGTATTGGAAGAGTACACACCAGAGCACGCTCGCGGTGATAAATACCGTCAGCGCCAAGTGCCGCAAACTCTGTTATTCAGCGCGGAATCTCGTCAAGCATTGATCAATGAGCTCAAGCAGGTTTCAACTCAAGCTGCAGACGCTGCGTTCAAACTGGAAGCGCTTGCTGAACAACACGCTCTGCGCAAAATTGACGCTAAGCACGCTCGTCTTGGTTTAGTTGTAACTGACCAAGCAGACCTTCAAGCGCAACTGACTCAAGCGGTTTCTATGCTTGAGAGCCAAACCAAAACACATTGGCAGATGCCAAACGGTACTAGCTACCGTGAGTCGGCACTGATTGCTGAAAACGGTGCTGGTAAAGTGGCTGCATTATTTGCTGGTCAAGGTTCGCAATACCTAAACATGGGTCGCGAGCTTGCTTGTCATTACCCTGAAATGCGCCAACAGCTTGCTCAAGCGGATCAGGTATTTGGTCAACACAAGAAAACGGCTCTGTCGCAAATTCTGTTCCCAATTCCAACTTTCACACCAGAAGCAACCAAAGCTCAAGAAGCGGTGTTAACCAACACGGCCAATGCGCAAAGTGCGATTGGTACTGTGTCTATGGGTCAGTTCGACATCATGACTCAAGCTGGCTTCAAAGCAGACATGGTCGCAGGCCACAGCTTTGGTGAGCTAAGCGCACTATGTGCATCGGGTGTTATCTCGCAAGACGATTACTACCAGCTAGCTTTCGCTCGTGGCGATGCGATGGCTGCAACACCAGAACAAGGTGACAGCGGTACGATGTTTGCGGTCATCCTAGACGCAGACAAACTTCCAGCCGTTGAAAGCTGCATCAGCCAATTCGAAGGCGTGAGCATTGCCAACTACAACGCTCCGACTCAACTGGTTATTGCAGGTCCAACTGCAACGGTTCAACAAGCAGCACAAGCGCTAACAGAACAAGGCTTCAAAGCGATTGCTCTGCCAGTGTCTGGTGCTTTCCACACACCGCTTGTTGCTCACGCTCAAAAACCATTTGCTTCTGCAATTGATAAAGCTTCATTCAGCGCTCCAACGCTGCCGCTTTACTCGAACGCAACGGGCAAACTGCACAGCAAAGACGCTAAAGCGATCAAGAAAGCGTTCAAGCAACACATGCTGCAATCGGTTCGTTTCAGCGAGCAAATTGAAGCGATGTATGAAGCAGGCGCGCGCGTATTCGTTGAGTTCGGTCCGAAAAACATTCTTCAAAAGCTGGTTGAGAAAACATTGGCTGATAAGAACGAAGAGCTTTACGCAATCAGCATCAACCCAAGCCCTAAAGGCGACAGTGACCAACAGCTTCGCTTAGCTGCGGTTCAACTGTGCGTGGCAGGTATTTCATTAGACAACATTGACCCTTACCAAGCTGACATTGCTGAACCTGCGAAGGCATCACCAATGAACATCAAGCTGAATGCAACCAACTACATCAGCCCTGCTACTCGTAAGAAAATGGATCAATCATTGGCTTCGGGCAACGTCACCGAAAAGACTGAGATTGTTGAAGTGAAAGTTGAAGTCGAGAAAATCGTGGAAAAAGAAGTGATTAAAACAGAAATCGTTGAAGTACCTGTGGCTGCTCCTCAAGCTTCAAATGTACAACAGTCAGCTGCTCCAGCACCAAGCGCACAAGTAGCAACAACAGCTCAGCAGCCTCAAGTGGTTCAAACAGCCCCGTCTAACGTAACGGTTGATGAATCTTCACTGCAGTCGTTCTTCAATGCTCAACAACAAGCAGCAGAAGTCCATCAGCAGTTCCTTGCGATTCCTCAGCAATACGGTGACACGTTCAACACCTTAATGTCTGAGCAAGCGAAAATGGCAACAGCAGGCGTAGCAATTCCTGAGAACCTGCAACGTTCTATGGAAATGTTCCACCAGCACCAAGCTGAAACGCTAAAAGCACACGCTCATTACCTAGAAATGCAAGCGCACAGCAACAACTCAGCACTTAATATGCTAACGCAAGGTTCAGCACAAACGGCACAACAAACCTTCGTTGCGCCAGTAAATGTTCAGCCAGTGATTCAAGCTACAGCTACTCCAACGACTCCAGCAGCTACCGTCCAACAGCCTGTAGCTCAAGTACAAGCGACTCCTGTACAAGCCGCGCCAGTTCAAGCTCAGTCTGTTCAAGTTACGCCAGTACAGAAAGCCGTTCCTGCACCACAAGTAGCGGCTCAAGCGGCAGCGCCTGTTGCAGCTCAACCTGTGCCAGTTAAAGCGCAACCGGCTCCTGTGGCTACACCAGTAGCAGTACAAACAGCCGATGCTGAAAAAGTGATGCTAGAAGTCGTTGCCGAGAAAACGGGCTACCCAACGGAAATGCTTGATCTAGAAATGGACATGGAAGCAGACCTTGGCATCGACTCAATCAAGCGCGTAGAGATCCTTGGTACCGTTCAAGACGAAATGCCAAACCTACCTGAGCTGAACCCTGAAGATTTGGCTGAGTGTCGTACTCTTGGTGAAATCGTTACTTACATGAACAGCAAGATGCCAGCATCAGCGCCTGTGGCAGCACAGCCAAGCGCAACCGCTCCTGTTCAAGCCGCTAACGGTCTTGATGCAAAAGTCGTTCAACAAACCATGCTAGAAGTGGTTGCTGAGAAGACAGGTTACCCAACGGAAATGCTTGATCTAGAAATGGATATGGAAGCAGACCTTGGCATCGACTCAATCAAGCGTGTTGAGATTCTTGGTACGGTTCAAGATGAACTGCCTACTCTTCCAGAGCTAAACCCTGAAGACTTAGCTGAGTGTCGTACTCTTGGCGAAATCGTTGCTTACATGAACAGTAAACTTCCGGCTTCTGCACCAGTTGCAGCACAAACGGAAGTAGTTGCTCCAGTAGCAGCTAACAATGGACTAGATGCAGCTGTTGTTCAGAATACGATGTTAGAAGTTGTAGCAGAGAAAACGGGCTACCCGACTGAAATGCTAGACCTAGCAATGGATATGGAAGCTGACCTTGGTATCGACTCAATCAAGCGTGTTGAAATCCTAGGTACGGTTCAAGACGAACTACCGACTCTTCCAGAGCTAAACCCTGAAGATCTCGCTGAGTGTCGTACTCTAGGCGAGATCGTCGACTATATGAACAGTAAGCTTCCGGTGTCTGCTCCAGTAGCAACTCAAGCATCTGCACCAGTACAAGCAGTATCAAACGGTTTAAACGCAGAACAAGTTCAAAGCACAATGTTGAGCGTAGTCGCGGATAAAACGGGCTACCCAACAGAGATGCTAGACCTAGCAATGGACATGGAAGCAGACCTTGGCATCGACTCAATCAAACGTGTTGAGATCCTTGGAACGGTTCAAGATCAACTACCAACATTGCCAGAGCTGACCCCTGAAGACCTAGCTGAGTGTCGTACTCTAGGTGAAATCGTTGACTACATGAACAGCAAGTTAGCTCCTAGTTCGGAAGCAGCGACAGTAGCTCCTGCTACAGAAAGCACGAGCAACGACCTAAATCCTGCTCACGTTCAATCAACCATGATGGAAGTGGTTGCCGACAAAACAGGTTACCCAGCAGAAATGCTCGACCTAGCGATGGATATGGAAGCTGACCTTGGCATCGACTCTATCAAACGCGTTGAAATTCTAGGTACAGTTCAAGACCAGCTACCAACGCTGCCAGAACTAAACCCTGAAGACCTAGCTGAGTGTCGTACGCTTGGTGAAATCGTTACCTACATGCAAAGCAAGCTATCCGCAGCTGCTCCCGTAGCGACTCCAAAAGCTGAATCAGTAACGCCTATCGCAGAAACAGCGACAGCGGAACTTCCTCCACACAATGAGGTAGCGCTAAAAAAGCTACCAGCGGCAGATAAACTCGTCGATTGTTTCTCAAAAAACGCTTGTGTTGTGATCACCGATGATGGTCACAACGCCGGTGTTCTAGCAGAAAAGTTGACCGCTAACGGCATTCAAGTTGCTGTAGTGCGTAGTGCTCTTTCTGCCGCGTCACCTTTAAACAGTGAAATCGCAAACTACACACTCAACAGCGTCGATGATGCTGGTGTGACTGCAGTTATTAACGACATCGAAGCAGACCTTAAAACGTCGAACAAAGTGATTGCTGGCTTCATTCACCTACAAGCTATCGTTGATGCAAAACAAAGCAACGAGCAAGCGGTTAACTTGAATGCAGACTCAAGAGCTTCGCTAACCACAGCGTTCTTGTTCGCGAAGCACCTAAATGGCCAACTGAATGCCGTTTCTGGTCGTAGTGTGTTCTTCACACTAAGCCGTATCGATGGTGGCTTTGGTTACCTAGATACTAAGCAATTAGTGAATGCAGAACTTAACCAAGCGGCTCTATCTGGTCTAACTAAGACACTGAGCCATGAATGGTCAAACGTATTCTGCCGTGCATTGGATGCTGACGCTTCGATTGATGCTCGTCACCTAGCTGAAGCTATCACAGGCGAACTGTTCGATATCGATACCAACACGGTTGAAATCGGCCTTAGCCATGCGGAAAACGGGGAATCTGGTCGTGCAACATTGATTGCGACAACACCAGGTGATGCGCAAACCAAAAACGCAGGTGCTCAGCTCACCAAGAGCGACAAAGTTCTGGTGACGGGTGGCGCTAAAGGCGTGACGTTTGAATGTGCACTGACACTTGCTAAGCAATGTAAGTCTCACTTCATTCTTGCAGGTCGTAGTAAGCATATTACTTCAGCTGAGCTACCTCAGTGGGCACAAGGCAAGCAAGAGAAAGAGCTAAAACCAGCGGCTATCGCTCACCTACAAGCTACAGGTGACAAACCAACGCCGAAGAAAGTTGATACCTTGCTAAAACCGGTATTGAGCAGCCTTGAAATCAACGCAGCACTTGCCGCTTTCAACGAGATTGGCGCGAGCGCTGAATACCTAAGCTTAGATGTGTCGAACCATGAGTCAGTAGCGAAAACACTGGCGAATTTCGAAGGCATCACGGGTCTCATCCACGGTGCAGGCGGACTGGCTGACAAGCACATTCAAGATAAAACGCTTGATGAACTGAACATGGTTTACGGTACGAAAGTGGGCGGACTAGAAGCAGTTCTTAGTGGTCTTGATAGCAGTAAGCTAAAACTGATTGCGATGTTCTCTTCGGCGGCGGGTTTCTACGGAAACACAGGCCAAAGTGACTACTCGATGTCTAACGAAATCCTAAACAAAGCGGCTCTGCAGTTGTCTGCGCGTAACCCTCAAGCAAAAGTGATGAGCTTCAACTGGGGACCGTGGGACGGCGGCATGGTAAACGCAGCACTGAAACGTATGTTTACAGAGCGTGGTGTGTACGTAATTCCTCTTCAGGCAGGTGCAGAACTGTTTAGCTCTCAACTACTGAACGAAACTGGCATTCAACTGCTGGTTGGTACGAGCATGCAAGGTTCTGACAACAAGGAAGCTGCTGTAAAAAAGCTTAATGCGGAGTCTGTGCATCTTGCAGAGAGTCCGCTGAATACAAGCATCACTGTGACACGTCATCTTGATCCTAAGGCATTGCCTTTCATTCAAGATCACTGCATTGCCGGTAACCCAGTGTTACCGACAGTGTGTGCCATCCAATGGATGCGTGAAGTGGCTGAGCAACTGTTAGGGGTGAACGTTAGCGTTCACAACTACAAACTGCTTAAGGGTGTGATTTTTGATACTGATGAAGTGCAAGAGCTGAAGCTGGTTCTTTCCTCTGATGCTAAATCAAAAGATCAGCTAAAAGCGGTGATCAGTTGCCAAGGGCGACCACAGTATCAAGCTCAGTTGCAAGTTGCCTCTGTGCAAGTGTCTGAAGATGTTCAACAAGCGTCGACAAAACGCTTTGAAGCTAACTCTTCAACACCAGTAACAACGGCGCAAGCTCTATACAGTGATGGCACTCTGTTTCACGGACCAAGATTGCAAGGTATTACTTCAGTCGAGCGCTTTGACGACTTAGGCTTATTGGCTCAATGCCAATTGCCTCAGATTGAAAACAGCGACTGCGGATCATTTATTCCAAAGCAAGGTTTTGGTGATAGCCAGCCATTCGCGGAAGATTATTTGCTGCAAGCCATGCTGGTATGGGCTCGATTGAAATACGGCGCAGCAAGCCTACCGTCTGCAATTGGTGAGTTTATTTGTTACGCACCGATGCACAATGGTGACCAAGGTTGGCTAGAACTGAGCGTGATAAAAAGCACGGCTCGTTCACTGCAAGCTGATATCTCGCTTTACCATCAAGATGGTCGTTTAAGCGCAGTAATGAAAGGTGCCAAAGTCACCATCAGCAAGAGTTTAAATGACGCATTTTTGCCGAAGTCTAGCTCAACAGTATCGAAGAAAGAGTCTAATAAGAACGCAGAAAAGGAGCAATTGTCATAGTGACTGTTCCTACTAATAAAGCGATGCCATTGCGCATCGCTCTTTTAGCTCAGCCAGCAAACGCGGCTGAGCTTTCTGCCGACTTATCATCTTCGCTTCCAGAAATGATGACTGTTGTGGTTGATGGCAATTTTAATCAAGCACTTACTCAAGCGATTGAGGCAGTCAATCAAGGCAGTGCTGTTAAGCTTTGTTTGGATTCTCACTCACCATCATTGTTGATGTTGAGTGCGTTGACGGCTGCTCAAAACAAGATTCATCCACACGCTTATCTAGCGGGTTTTGTAGATACAACTACCGGAGATAGCGTTCAGCTTGCTCTGGATATTGCTCGCCGCCCCGCTACAGATCTAAGCCATCAACAGCAATACTCTTCACTATCTGTTTCGCAGCAGTTTGGTCAATTGTTGAATATGGTTAATGCGATATCGAGCCGTTCATTACCTAACCATTACTGGTTCACTGAGCCAAACAAAGCTCGTATTGCGTCATTGACCTTCAATGACGATAGCCAACAATCCACTAGCCTGATATTGACTCAAGCGACCGGTTTGCAAGAGCCAAAGCCCCTGCTATCCAGCGAGCGTTTGATGTTTGTGCTTTCTGGCAATGACCAAGCTGAATTGGTTTCTCAGCTAACCTCATTAAGAGAAGAGCTTAAATGCATTAGCGATTCAGCGGACAGCGAAATTGCTATCGCCACCTTAATGCATTCAAACCTAAGTCACTTCCAAAGTGTTCAGCACAATGTTGGCGCTGGTGCGAACATCGTGATTCAAGCGGCTTCAATTGATGCTGCGATACAAGAGATCACAGCGCTAGAAAATGCGTTGCCAAAAGTAATGGCTGACAGTAGCCAATACAAAACCCCAGCGGGAAGTTGTTTCTCACCGATTCCTCAAAGCAAAGGTGGCGTTGCATTTGTTTACCCTGGTGTTGGCACGGTTTATCCCGGCATGTTGCGCGAATTTCACCACCATTTCCCACAGTTATTTGCTCGGTTAGAGCGCGAAGGTAACTTGAAAGAGATGCTGCAGGCTGAGAAAACCTACGCTGACGACTCGCAAGAAATGTCGCTTAGTGAATTGGCCATTGCTGGTGTAGGCAGTAGTTATCTGTTAACACAACTGCTATGTGATGAATTCAAAGTGCAGCCAGATTTCGCCTTGGGTTACTCCAAGGGTGAAGCCTCGATGTGGGCCAGCTTAAATGTTTGGAAAAATCCGCATGCGTTGATTGAGATGACTCAAACCAGTCCTATCTTCACCACGGCTATTTCGGGTGAACTCACCGCAGTGCGTCAAGATTGGCAGTTAAACAGCGACGAAAGCATCCAATGGAATAGCTTTGTGGTTCGCAGTGATGCACAAGCGATTGAGGCTCTATTACCTGAGTTCCCACGCGCTTATCTCGCTATCATCCAAGGTGATACTTGCGTGCTAGCAGGTTGTGAAAGCACATGTCGTGCACTACTCAAAAAACTAGGTAAACGTGGCATTGCCGCTAACCGCGTGACTGCCATGCACACCACGCCAGCGTTGAGCCAACACAGCCAAGTGCAAGAGTTTTACACGCAACCACTGTTCAACGAGTTACCACAGCATATCCGCTTTATCAGCGCAGCTGGCTTGCCAACTGGCGCCCCAATCAATATCGACAGCGACAGTATCGCTCTTTCGATTGCCGACACCTTCTGTTCAACGCTGGATTTCACCGCGTTGATCCAGAGTGCACGTCAGCAAGGTGCGCGTCTGTTTGTTGAAGTGGGTGCCGATCGTCAAACCAGCACATTGATCGACAAGATCAATCGTAGCGACAACGTAGCAGACCAATACTGCACAATCGCTTCCAATGCCAAAGGCGGTGACGATATTGTCACGCTCATCAAATGCATTGGTCAGCTCATTACTCATCAAATTCCACTGTCTGTCGAGCCCCTTATTCAAGGGCTAGAACAACAGATCACCACCGCTAAGCAATTAAGTGGTGTGTCTCAAGACAACACAGTGAATCATCAAGGAGAGCTAGTATGAGTTCTCAATCGAAGCCATCTCAATATCAAGCTCAAGCTCAAACTAAGAATAAGCAGCAAGTAAAGTGCAATAAGATCGCGATTGTCGGTATTGCTAACCAATACCCAGAAGCTGATACGCCAAAAGACTTTTGGCAAAACTTGCTGGATAAAAAAGATTCTCGAACCACATTAAGCGCTGAAAAATTAGGTGCTGAACCTGAAAGCTATCAGGGCGTGCAAGGTGAGTCAGACCGCTTTTACTGTGATAAAGGCGGCTACATCGAAAATTTCAATTTCGATAGCAATGGCTACCGCTTAACAGCAGAATCGTTCAACGGTGTTGACCAAAGTTTCCTATGGGCTTTGGATACCAGCCGCAAGGCGCTAGTCGACGCCGGCATTGATTTAAATGCAGATGTTTTAGAGCGCACAGGCGTGATCATGGGTGCCCTTTCGTTCCCAACAACACGCTCAAACGACTTGTTTCTGCCGATGTATCACTCGGTCGTCGAAAAGGCACTACAAGCTAAATTGGCTAATGACCAGTTTTCACTGCTACCAACCAATGAAACCGCGCAAGACCTTAATCCGATCAATGGTGCTGCAGCACACAACGCCTCGAAGTTAGTGGCTGATGCGCTAGGTTTAGGCAACGTGCAACTTAGCCTAGATGCGGCATGTGCAAGCTCAGTGTATTCATTGAAGTTAGCGTGTGATTACTTGAACACGGGCAAAGCCGACATGATGTTGGCAGGCGCGGTATCCGGTGCTGACCCATTCTTTATCAACATGGGTTTCTCCATCTTCCACGCTTACCCTGACCACGGTGTTTCGGTTCCGTTTGATAGCAATAGTAAAGGTCTGTTTGCTGGCGAAGGTGCGGGGGTTTTAGTCCTAAAACGCTTAGCTGATGCAGAGCGTGATGGCGACAATATTTACGCAGTCGTCAGCGGTATTGGCTTGTCGAACGATGGCCGAGGCCAGTTCGTATTAAGCCCAAACAGCAAAGGACAAGTCCAAGCCTTTGAACGCGCTTACGAGGCTTCGAACTTATCACCAGACAGCATTGAAGTGATTGAGTGTCACGCAACCGGTACACCATTAGGTGACAAGGTTGAGTTAACCTCAATGGAGCGTTTCTTTGCTGACAAATTGAATGGTTCGAACCCGCCATTGATTGGCTCTGCTAAGTCCAACCTCGGTCACTTGCTGACTGCGGCGGGTATGCCAGGGATCATGAAAATGATCTTTGCGATGAAAGAAGGTGTGCTTCCGCCAAGTATTAACTTGGATAAGCCACTATCGTCGCCAGAAGGTTTATTTGGCTCACAGACTCTGCCAACGCAGGTTCAATCTTGGCCAAGTAAAGCGGGCAACTCAGAGCGCTGTGCGGGTGTTTCTGTCTTTGGTTTCGGTGGCTGTAACGCTCACTTACTGCTTGAAGCGTATTCAGACACCAGTCATGTAAACCCGACGTCTCCAAGCCTACAACCATCTAATTTAAGCATTACTGGTCTAGCGTCTCACTTTGGTTCTCTGCAGAGCATCAACGCGCTAAGCACTGCGATTGAGACCAACAACGATGCTTTCATTGCCTTGCCTAAGAAGCGCTGGAAAGGCTTAGACCAACATCCAGAACTACTGAATCAGTTTGGTTTACACGGTATTCCAAATGGCGCGTACATCGATCAATTCGATCTCGATTTCCTGCGCTTCAAAGTGCCGCCAAATGAAGATGACCGTTTGATCTCTCAGCAGTTGCTACTGATGAAAGTTGCAGACGAAGCCATCAAAGATGCCAAGCTTGTTGCAGGCCAAAAGGTTGCGGTTTTAGTTGCGATGGAAACAGAGCTTGAGATGCACCAATTCCGTGGACGCGTAAACCTGCATAGCCAATTGGCTGACAGCTTTGCCAACATGGGTATCGAACTAACTCAAGACGAATACCAAGCGCTAGAAACCATCGCGATGGACAGTGTGATGGACGCAGCCAAGCTGAACCAATACACCAGTTTCATCGGCAATATCATGGCTTCGCGTATCTCTTCATTGTGGGACTTTAATGGCCCTGCCTTTACGATTTCAGCTGCTGAACAGTCGGTTGCTCGTTGTATTGATGTTGCACAAAACTTGATGTCACAAGAATCGATGGATGCCGTTGTGATTGCAGCCGTCGACCTAAGCGGCAGTGCAGAACATGTGATTCTGAAGAACAGCGTGAGCCCAGTGACGCTAGCTCCAAAATTCGGACAGCTGCAAGATGGCAGTTGGAATGTCGGTGAAGGTGCAGGTGCGATTGTTCTTGTTGAAGAAAACCAAGTAGCGAGCAACCAAGATGCGGCTTACGGCAGCATCAACGCCTTAGCTTTTGGTTCAAGCGAGAATAACAACGCCGTTGTTGATGAGTTACTGACTCAAGTCGGTATGAGCTCGAACGATGTTTCTCTGCTTGAGCTTAACCATGCACCAGAATCTTCATCTCATCAGTTTTCGTCTCTCAGTTTAGGGAACACAAAGACTACTCAAGCAAGTCAACGTGTGGGTCATTGCTCTGCTGCTTCTGGTATGGCAAGCCTGCTACACGGTCTGCTCAACCTGAACCTTGCACCTCTGAATCCGAATGTCAGTTCTAAGAGCGCGATTGTTGCCAACATCAGCGAAGGACAATGTTCACAGCTGCTACTAAGCCAATCGAGTGTTGAATCTCAATCACTTTCCGTTCGTTTAAGCAATGAACTGGCGAGCGATGCTAAACGTCAATTAGTTAAGCAAGTGACTCTTGGTGGTCGTGATATCTATCAACATATTGCCCAAACCCCAGTGACCAACTTGGCAACGATTCAACAGAAAGCTTCTGGTAAACAAGCAGCAAGAGTGGCGTCGGTTCCAACGACAGCAAGCATTCAAGCAGCCCTTGCACAAAAAGAGTTAGAGAAGAATGCATTAGCGCAAAACGCGATAGAGCCAGTCATCGAAATTCCTACATCAGTATCCCCTACTCTGGCGCCAACGCGCCACAGTCAGCTAACAGGTAACCACAGCAATATGACTCATGTCCTATCCGCTAAAAATGGCGCGTCTCAAATCGACGCAGCTTCACAGCAGCCGCAAAATCTAAGCCAAAACCAAGCTTTTGCTCAAAACCAGCAAGCGGCTCAACAGGTACACAAAGCATTCCTGCACACACGTGCCCAAGGCATGCAGATGGCTGATGCGTTATTAAAAGCACAGCTAAACGCAGTGACATCTGGTTTAGATAGCAATGCCCTGATTCAACAAACGACCAGCCAACAAACAAATAGTCAACAAACGACTGGTCAGCAAACATCAGCTCAGCCTGTGCAAGCTCAACCGGTTCAGGTTCAGTCAGTGCCAGTAAACGTACTTGCGACGCCAGCACCAGTAAAACCTATCCGTAAGCCATGTATCTGGGATTATGATGATCTGGTTGAATACGCAGAAGGCGATATCGCCAATGTATTTGGCCCTGACTACGCGATCATCGATAGCTACTCGCGCCGCGTTCGTTTGCCAACTACCGATTACCTATTGGTATCTCGTGTGACTAAGCTCAACGCGACAGTCAACGAGTACAAGCCAAGCACCATGACCACCGAATACGACATCCCAGTTGATGCGCCGTATCTTGTTGATGGTCAGATCCCTTGGGCAGTGGCGGTAGAATCTGGTCAATGCGACCTAATGCTGATCAGCTACTTAGGTATCGATTTTGAAAACAAAGGCGAGCGAGTTTATCGCCTGCTTGATTGTACGCTGACTTTCCTTGGTGACTTGCCTCGTGGTGGCGATACGCTGCGTTACGATATCTCAATCAACAGCTTTGCTCGTAATGGCGACACGCTGCTGTTCTTCTTCTCGTACGAATGTTTCGTTGGCGACAAGATGATCCTGAAAATGGATAACGGTTGTGCAGGCTTCTTCACTGATGAAGAGCTAGCAGACGGCAAAGGTGTGATTCACACTGAAGATGAAATCAAGGCTCGTAAGCTTGCAACTAAGCAACGCTTCGACCCTATGTTGCACTGCCCTAAAACGCAGTTTAACCACCAAGAATTGCGTCATCTACTGACTGCCAACATTGCAGAGTGTTTTGGCCCAACTCACCAATCCAATAGCCACCAGCCTTCTCTATGCTTCAGCTCAGAGAAGTTCATGATGATCGAAAAGGTTAGCCGTGTTGAACCGCAAGGCGGCACATGGGGACTTGGTCTGATTGAAGGTCATAAACAACTAGAGCCTGAACACTGGTACTTCCCTTGTCACTTCAAAGATGACTCAGTAATGGCTGGTTCTTTGATGGCAGAGGGTTGTGGTCAACTGCTGCAATTCTTTATGATGCACCTTGGCATGCATACGCTTGTTCAAAATGGTCGTTTCCAACCGCTTGAAAATGCGCCTCAACAAGTACGTTGTCGTGGACAAGTGCTACCACAATCGGCAGAGCTGACTTACCGCATGGAAGTGACTGAGATTGGTCTAAGCCCTCGCCCATACGCGAAAGCTAACATCGATATTTTACTGAACGGCAAAGTGATTGTTGATTTCCAAAACTTGGGTGTGATGATCAAAGAAGACGACGAATGTACTCGTTATCTGCCTTCTTTAGAAACAGCTGTCGCGACCCCTGCTATCGAAAACTTGGGCCATACGCCAGCAGTGAACCAACAAGCTTCAGCAAATGCGCCATTGATGGCTCAAATTGAAGACCTAGAAACTGCACCAAACAAAGGTGTGGTTCCTCTTCAACACGTTGAAGCGCCGGTGACTCCTGATTACCCGAACCGCACACCCGATACGGTTCCATTCACGCCTTATCACATGTTCGAATTCGCGACTGGCGATATCGAGAAATGTTTCGGTCCTGATTTCTCTATCTACCGTGGCATGATTCCACCACGTACTCCGTGTGGCGACCTACAGCTCACTACTCGTGTTGTTGAGATCGACGGTAAGCGTGGCGACTTCAAGAAGCCTTCATCGTGTATCGCTGAATACGAAGTGCCAGAAAATGCATGGTACTTTGATGAAAACAGCCACCACACCTTAATGCCTTACTCGGTGTTGATGGAGATTTCACTGCAGCCAAACGGCTTTATCTCTGGCTACATGGGCACAACACTGGGCTTCCCAGGTGAAGAACTGTTTTTCCGCAACCTAGATGGCAGCGGCAAAATGCTGCGTAACGTCGACTTGCGTGGCAAAACAATTACCAACGATTCTCGTCTGCTTTCAACAGTAATGATGGGCACCAACATCGTACAGAGCTTCAGCTTTGAACTGAGCACCGACGGCGTGCCGTTCTACCAAGGTACAGCGGTATTTGGTTACTTCAAGGGCGCAGCACTGAAAGATCAGCTTGGTTTGGACAACGGTAAAGTAACTCACCCTTGGCACGTTGATAACAACCGCACGCCGGATGTAAACATCAACCTACTAGACAAAACGGCGCGTTACTTCAATGCACCCGTTTCAGCTACTGGTGAAGTGCAAGAGCATTACCAACTGGCTGGCGGTCGCTTGAACTTTATCGATACGGTGCAGATCACCAGCGATGGTGGTAAAGACGGTCTGGGTTACCTATACGCTGAGCGTACGATTGACCCAAGCGATTGGTTCTTCCAGTTCCACTTCCATCAAGATCCGGTAATGCCAGGTTCTCTGGGTGTCGAAGCGATCATCGAGCTGATGCAAACCTACGCGCTAAACAAAGATCTTGGTGCTGGCTTCCGCAATCCGAAGTTTGGTCAAATCCAATCTGAAGTGAAGTGGAAATACCGTGGTCAGATTAACCCTCTAAACAAACAGATGTCTCTGGATGTACATATCACTGCGATTAAAGACGAAGACGGTAAACGTATCATCGTTGGCGACGCAAACCTGAGCAAAGATGGTCTGCGTATTTACGAAGTGAAAGACATCGCAATTTGTATCGAAGAAGCATAAGCCTGACACGGGACTAGGAAAGAAATAATTATGACAACTCAAACCACTATCAATAACGAAAAGCTATCTCCGTGGCCTTGGCAGATTAAAGAGAGCACAACTCACTTTGATAACGCAGCAATGTCGACAATTTTGAAAGATTTAAGCCTTGCTTGTTACGTAGTGAACCACCCAGAAAAAGGCTTAGGCGTTAGCCAACAAGCAGAGATTACATCGGGCGATTCAGCAAGTTCAGCGAACAACCAACCTGTTAGCGCATTTGCTCCTGCTCTTGGTACACAAAGCCTAGGCGACGAAGATTTTCGTCGCTGCCACGGCGTGAAATACGCTTACTATGCAGGCGCAATGGCAAACGGCATTTCATCTGAAGAGTTGGTGATTGCGCTTGGTCAAGCAGGCATTCTTTGTTCATTTGGCGCAGCGGGCTTAATCCCGTCTCGCGTTGAACAAGCGATCAACCGTATTCAAGCAGCACTGCCAAACGGCCCTTATGCGTTTAACCTGATTCACAGTCCAAGCGAACCCGCACTAGAGCGCGGCAGTGTTGAACTATTTTTGAAGCACAAAGTGAAAACCGTTGAGGCTTCAGCATTCTTAGGTTTAACACCGCAAATCGTTCACTACCGTGCCGCTGGCCTTAGCCGCGATGCACAAGGTGAGATTCAGATTGGCAACAAGGTTATTGCTAAGGTAAGCCGTACTGAAGTCGCGAGTAAGTTCATGCAACCAGCTCCAGCTAAAATGCTGCAAGCTTTGGTTGATGAAGGTCGAATCACAGCAGAACAGATGGAACTAGCACAGCTAGTTCCTATGGCTGATGACATTACTGCAGAAGCTGACTCTGGTGGTCACACGGATAACCGTCCGCTAGTAACACTGCTACCAACGATTCTAGCGCTGAAAGAGCAAATCCAAGCACAGTACCAATTCAAAACTCCGCTACGTGTCGGTTGTGGTGGTGGCGTAGGTACGCCTGACGCTGCTCTAGCGACGTTTAACATGGGTGCGGCATACATTGTTACCGGCTCTATCAACCAAGCGTGTGTTGAGGCTGGCGCGAGCGAACACACTCGTAAGCTGCTTTCGACAACCGAAATGGCTGACGTGACTATGGCTCCCGCGGCAGACATGTTCGAAATGGGCGTGAAACTGCAAGTGGTTAAGCGCGGCACTTTATTCCCAATGCGTGCGAACAAGTTGTATGAACTTTACACTCGCTACGACTCAATTGAAGCGATTCCAGTAGAAGAGCGTCTGAAGCTTGAGAAGCAAGTATTCCGTTCAACACTGGATGACATTTGGGCGGGGACTGTGGCGCACTTTAACGAGCGCGATCCTAAACAGATCGAGCGTGCTGAAGGTAACCCGAAACGTAAAATGGCGTTGATTTTCCGTTGGTACTTGGGTCTTTCAAGTCGTTGGTCAAACACAGGTGAACAAGGCCGTGAGATGGATTACCAAGTATGGGCAGGTCCTGCACTTGGCGCATTCAACGCATGGGCAAAAGACAGCTATCTAGATGATTACCAGCAGCGTAATGCCGTTGATCTTGCTAAGCATCTGATGCACGGTGCAGCTTACTTAGCTCGTGTTAACCTGCTGACCTCACAAGGTATCAAGCTTGATCCGGAACTAGCACGCTGGAAGCCGACGCAAAGAATGGCTTAAGTGCCGAGTAGCTAGCTAAATTTTACCAAATAAAAAAGCGACCTTAATTAGGTCGCTTTTCTTTGAATCATCGAAATGTCATTGCAGTCGTTGGTTATTTGATCGCTTTATTTAGCTTCTCGCCAACCACATCTAAACGCCAACCTTGCATAACATCTGGCAGTTTTTCAGGATTACGATCGTGCTTCCATATCCAGCTTAACACTTGGTTAAGTTGCTTCTTCGACGCCAAAAATTCAGTCGCTAAACCACTGTGTTGCGAAGCTGTTTTCACTTCATCTTTCAACACTTTGAAGAGTTGTTTGTAACCTGGGTAGTCCATTAGACGTTCTACTGGCGCTGGGTATTCTTCTTCTGGCGTATGCTCAGCTAACTTAACGATTGAACTGATTTTAGCGCCATGGCGACGTACAGAGCGGTAATCAAAACCTTCTTGCTCCATATGTTTAGGATCTTTCATCGCGAAACGCGCTACTGCCCATAAGTCTTGCTCTTTAAAGACAAAGTTCAGCGCTAAATCGCGCTTGATTGCTTCTTTTAGACGCCAAGTTGCTAAAGGTCGTAAGATCGCTAACTGTTGAGGCTTTAGCTGCCACGCGCCTTTAATATCAAGGTAAGCGTTATCTGGGTTTGCTTTACGGATGCGCTTAGCCACTTGTAAATCAGACTCTTGCTGCGCCGCTTCCCACCAGCCCGCTTCCATCACTTTTTCTAGAAGCTTGTTGTACATTGGCATCAAGTAGTGAACGTCTGCTGCTGCGTAGTCGAGTTGCTTTTGAGAAAGCGGACGCGCTAGCCAGTCGGTGCGAGATTCACTCTTATCTAGGTCAACGCCTACAAACTCTGAAACGAGAGCTGCAAAGCCAGTTGAAAGACCATGACCTAAGAAGGCTGCCATGATCTGCGTATCAACCATTGGCGTTGGCGTACAGCCAAATGCGTTCTGGAACACTTCTAGATCTTCGCCACACGCGTGCAAAACTTTCAGTACTGAAGTGTCTTTCAATAACCCAACAAACGGGGTCATTTCATCAAGAGCAATAGGATCAATCAGTGACAGCGTTTCACCATCAAATAACTGAATTAAGCCTAATTGAGGGTAATAGGTTCTTGTACGAACGAACTCTGTATCAAGCATAACAACATCGGCTTCACGTGCTTGTTGGCAAACTCGCTCAAGGTCTTTCACTTGGGTAATGATTTGATAATCCACAAAAACTCTCACTGATTTTACTTTGATCGCCGGATACAAAAATGCCGACATTAACTGTCGGCATTCTAACACCATTTTTCAGCGCTCGCTTAGATTAAGCGCTGCTATGGCTTATGGTGCATCATCTTCTCGTAAATGAGCTCGTTACTCGCTTGCGCGTTTAGCAAGCTCAGCATCGTTCTCTTCACGAAGCACTCGGCGCAAGATTTTACCTACATTGGTTTTTGGTAGTTCTTCACGGAACTCAATCAATTTAGGGATCTTGTAGCCAGTTAGGTGTTCACGGCAGTGCGCGATAATGTCTTCTTTGGTTAGGCTAGGGTCACGTTTCACCACGTAAATCTTAACCAGCTCACCAGACACCTCATGAGGTTGGCCGATAGCCGCAACTTCTAACACTTTGCCGTGTAGAGCCACTACATCTTCAATCTCGTTCGGGTAAACGTTGAAGCCCGACACTAGAATCATGTCTTTCTTACGGTCAACGATGTACAACAAGCCTTCGTCATCAAACTTAACGATGTCACCTGTCGATAGCCAACCGTCTTGATCGATCACTTCTTTGGTCGCTTCTGGACGCTGCCAGTAACCTTGCATCACTTGAGGACCACGGACCTGCAATTCACCCACTTGGTCATTGCCCACCACTTTACCTTCATCATCAACAATACGAACTTCTGTTGATGGTACTGGTAGGCCGATTGCACCTGTGTAGTCTTTCAGATCGTATGGGTTACCTGTGACCAAAGGAGCACATTCAGTTAAACCATAGCCTTCAAGTAGGTGGACACCTGTCGCTTTCTTCCATTGCTCAGCAACAGCGCGCTGAACCGCCATACCACCGCCAACAGACAGACGCATGTTACTGAAATCCAACTCGTGGAAATCTTCGTTATTCACTAGCGCATTGAACAAGGTGTTTACGCCAGTAATCGCGGTAAACGGAACTTTTTGTAGTTCTTTAATAAAGCCAGGAATGTCACGAGGGTTAGTAATCAAAAGGTTACGACCACCCATCTCAACAAACAGTAAGCAGTTCACTGTCAATGCAAATACATGGTAAAGCGGCAATGCCGTTACCACCAATTCACGGCCTTCTTGTAGCACAGGGCTGTATGCCCCTTTAGCTTGAAGTACGTTCGCAATCATATTGCGGTGCGTTAGAATTGCGCCCTTCGCTACACCCGTTGTACCACCTGTGTACTGTAGGAATGCGATGTCATCACCCGCCATAAACGGCTTCACATATTGAAGACGACGGCCTTTGTAAAGTGCCTTTCTGAATGAAATGGCACCCGGTAGATCGTACTTAGGCACCATACCTTTTACGTATTTCACTACGAAGTCGACAATCGTACCTTTCGCTCGTGGCAACATTTGCCCAAGGCTAGTGAGTACAACGTGTTTAACCGGAGTTTTATCAACGACTTTCTCTAGTGTGCTCGCAAAGTTAGAAACGATAACAATCGCCTTTGCGCCAGAGTCATTCAGTTGGTGTTCAAGTTCGCGAGGCGTGTACAGTGGGTTGACGTTCACAGCAATCATACCTGCACGCAGTACACCAAACAGTGCAATTGGGTATTGCAGCAAGTTTGGCATCATCAGCGCGACACGATCGCCTTTCTTCAGTTTTAGATCATTCTGCAAGTAAGCAGCAAAAGCACGACTGCGCTCTTCAAGCTTACGGAATGTCATAATCGATCCCATGTTCTCGAATGCAGGTTGGTCGGCGAACTTCTGTACCGACTGTTCAAACATTTCAATGAGAGATTGGTACTGATCTGGGTTGATCGTTTCTGGTACGTCACTTGGATAACGTGAAAGCCAAGGTTTATCCACGATGTTACTCCTCGTTTATCAGCTGACGACTGCTTCGCCGCTTTTTATCATTGCGGTATTACAGCACAGCTTTAGTGCATGAGCACTAAAAGGCTCAAACACTTGTTTAAATTTTGTTAACTACACCAAGAATTAGCTCTGAAACTAGCTCTGGGCTCTCTAAATGACAATGATGTCCGCCAGGAATCGTCTCTATATTCAGAGGACTATGCGCTGATTTGTAGCGATTATGCTGCAAATGTCGGTATCCATCATCCCCTAGGATTATTAATTGAGGGCATTCAATAGCCGCCATAATCGCTTCAGCGTGCGCCTGTGACATTCGATATAACGAGTCACATTTTAGATTAGGGTCGTATCGCCATTGCCAAGAGTTCTCAAACTCGACAATACCTCGCTCAACAATAGGAGCGATTAATTCAGCATTAATTTGGTTGGCGTGAGCTCTCAGCTTAATAGCATCCTCAAGGCTTGCCAGAGGACGTGAAGGCTTTCTTCGCTGTCGAAGACGACTAAGTACCCCATCCCTCAAGCGAGAGACTGTTTCGTGGGGAGCTTCAGAAAGAGGTCCGTGACCTTCAATTTGAATTAATCCTGACACCTTTTCAGGAAAGGCGGCACTATAGCAACTTGCTATCAATGCACCAAGTGAATGTCCTACCAGTACCAGTCCGTTTGGCGATAATTTGGTCACTAGCTGGTGTAAATCATCAATATAGTCGTGAAATGGGTAGTAACTCCCCGACTTATGCGACGAGTAACCGTGCCCAAAAAGATCGATCGCAACTAAGTGAGTATCTGAAGAAAGCTTAGAGACTTGCTGCATGACCTGAGTAAAACTTGCGGAATTGTCTAGCCAGCCATGAATAAAAACGACCGTCGTTACGGTCGTTTGTGGGTTGCCAATCTGTTGTGTTGCAAGTGTCCCGCTCGCAAGGGAATATGACTGTTCAATCATTGATAGTATGGTGTCCCTGTCATTGGGTATGTCGAGTTAAGGTTCGACTATTGCACATCTTGAATCACACGCCCTGACTTAGGCATGGTTTGAAAACTGCGACAATGTAAACTGCGGCAAGAGTAGTAAGTTGGCGCAAAGTCATTAATAACCACTCTTTCAGTGATCTGCCATAAACGTTGATTGTAGACATTCATGACTGGGAAAGTGTAAGGGTATTCACCAACCATACCGTCTTCAGTGCTATTTGATGTGCCAACTAAAGTAACTAAACGACCCTCAGCAAAGCTCAATGGTTCAACATAGCCGTCAATGTAACCAACAAAACGTCCTTTTGGTTCGGCATCAATATCAGGCTTACCACTACTAGAGATAGGTAAGTTCACCACTTCAACACGCGTTTTATCTTTCAGATTAGTGACTTTAGCAATCACGCCACCCAAACGAACATCACCGGCATCCGGTAGTGTGTTTACCCACTCTTGGTAGTCAGTTACCACCTGTTCTGAGTTTGCATTAAGTTCTTTAGGTAAAGAGGAGCACCCCATCACCATCGTAGAGAAAGCGACAAGGAAAAATAAGCGAGATTTAGATATGAGAGAATACATAATGCAGCTCCTTAGAGCAGGATAAATGAAAACACAAAGCTAGATATAAATATCGACCCCAATTAGCTTTGCAAGTTCCTCTTTTTTAGCTTGATTCATCACATCCATATACTCCTCCATCGCACGTCGTCCGCGCCCTTCTGGAAGATCATATTGAATCTGAGCCTTGTGAATCTCAGACTCTTTGACCTGGCGAATAGAATGCGAGACAGCATTCGCAACCTTAGTTGGCTGACCAACAGAGGTCTTTGCATCGCCTTTTTTTACCTCATTCTTTTTGTTGGTTCGATTGGTTTTAGATGTATTGCCTATCGAAGAAGGAGGTAAGCCGTTGATTGAAACCATGCTTAAAGAGTTTATTACCTGACTTTAATGATTGTGTATCTAATTTTAATAACGGCTCTACAAAATAAACTGCAGAGCCAAAGTAATACGTATTTACTCGCGACCAGGCAGTTTTTTCCAAGTCACTTTATCACGTAGGTAAACCGGCTCAGACTCTTCAGCAGCAACCGCTTTGCCTTCAGCATAAGCAAATTGAGCAAGGAACGCCATGTCTTGAGCTTCTGGGAATAGCACTTCACACGCTTTGGTGTTGATCGCTAGTGTGTCCATGTGCTCTGCATATGCTTCCCAACCTGTGCCTACTTTCGCCCATGTGTTGGAGTCCGCTTCAAGCTGTTCAGCCAATTCGCTTGGAGGCGTTACACATTCCGCATCGACCGCAGTCCAACGACCATCATCTTCACGGCTGTAACGAGCCCAGTAAACTTCACTCATGCGAGCATCAATTGCTGTTGCAACATGAGTTTCGCCAAATTTACGGTAGCTGCCTTGCGCCATCGCTGCCAGTGTAGACACACCGATCATCGGCAAATCAGCACCAAAAGCTAAGCCTTGAGCAATACCAATGCCAATACGTACACCCGTGAAACTGCCCGGGCCTTGGCCAAACGCGATCGCGTCGATATCGGTTAAAGCAACATTCGCTTCTTTCAGTACTTCATCAACCATAGGTAGAATTTTTTTCGTATGGTCTCGAGGTGCCTCTTCGCTACGTGCGAACACCTGGTCACCAATTACTAGTGCAACTGAACAGTTTTCAGTTGCGGTATCTACTGCAAGAATTTTCGCGCTCATTTGTGTCTCAAATATTCGTTATCTAATCTAAAAATAATGGCTAAGCTCAACAATGCTAATTACTCAGCAGCGGTTGAATGGTCTTTAGCTAAGAATTCTTTAATGACCCCTAAGTCACGAGTACGTGGGATAGGCGGTAAACTCGCCAAAAATATGCCACCGTAATCGCGAGTCACTAATCGGTTGTCGCAGATAATCAAAGCGCCATTATCGCGCTTATCACGTATCAATCGACCGACACCTTGTTTCAAGGTAATCACTGCGTCTGGCAATTGTACTTGTGCAAAAGGATCACCCCCTTTCAACTTACAGTCTTCAATTCGAGCCTTAAGCAAAGGGTCATCAGGGGCTGTAAAGGGCAATTTATCGATGATAACACAGCTTAATGCATCGCCCCTAACATCTATGCCTTCCCAGAAAGCACCTGTGGCCACCAGCAATGCATTACCTAATTCCATGAATTCTGCTAAGGTTTTTTGCTTACTTGTCTCACCTTGCAGCAGAACGGGAACCGAGAGCGTTTCGCGGAACCGTTCACCCAACTCTTTCATCATGCTGTGTGAGGTACATAAGAAGAAACAGCGACCTTGGTTTTGCTCAATCACAGGGGTCAGCATTCTTACTAGCTTGTCCGCTAAGCCCGGGCTATTCGGTTCTGGTAGATAGCGAGGCACACACAAACGCGCCTGATTTGGGTAATCAAACGGGCTCGGTAGTGAAAATTGTGCTGACGGTTTTAGCCCAAGCCGTGAGGTGAAATGGTCGAAATCGTCCGACACCGCCAAAGTTGCAGAGGTAAACACCCAAGCACCCGGTTTTAGCTCAATCTGCTCATGGAATTTGTCGGCGACTGAGAGTGGCGTGATGTGCAAAGCAAAGTGTCGTGGCGTGGTGTCATACCAATACGAATAACCAGTAATCGACACGTCACATACACGTTCAATGCGCGATTTGATCATAGTGGCGCGTTCAAAAGCCGTGTCTAACAACTGGCTTCGACCCAATGCTAATTTCAATACATCAACGGCCAATTGCAACGCATCTTGTAAGCGAACTAACTCTCTCGCAATCGACTCTGACTTCAATGCTTCACGCCAGTTACCGCGAAAGCCCGTATCGCCAAGCACAATGCGTAGATCGGCTGACGATTGAACGAGCCTATCCCCTACTTTCTGCAGTTGGCGCATGTCTTTGGCTTCAGTTCGGTAAGCAATTTCAATGTCCTTGGCTAGCTCTTGGATCTGTCGGCTGGAAACCGATTGTCCGAAGTATTGGCTAGCGATATCGGGAAGTTGGTGCGCTTCATCGAAGATAAACACATCGGCTTCAGGTATCAGCTCACCAAACCCGGTTTCTTTGATCGCTAAATCCGCGAGAAACAAGTGGTGGTTCACTACAACAACATCAGAATCCATCGCTTTTCTACGCGCCTTCAGCACAAAGCAATCGGTGTAGCTTGGGCACTCTTTGCCTAAGCAGTTGTCGTTAGTCGAGGTAATGGTTGGAATGACCGGGCTATCTTCAGCAATATCATCACAGTCACCTAAATCGCCAGTTTGAGTCGCTGACGACCAACTGCGCACTTTCACCAACTGAGCTAACAGCGTTGGATCGGTGTGAGTGCCATGGCTCTCGATCATTTGACGACTGAGCCTGTCCAAGCACAAATAGTTTGAACGGCCTTTGAGTAACGCAACCTGACCATAAAAACCAAGCGCATCGACCATCAATGGTAAATCTCGGTGAAACAGCTGTTCTTGAAGGTTTTTAGACCCCGTACTGATGATCGTTTTCTTACCACTCAGCAGTGCTGGCACTAGATAAGCAAACGTCTTACCTGTTCCCGTTCCCGCTTCAACGACCAATTGGCTCTGTTGTTCAATAGCCTGTGAAACCGCTTCAGCCATGTCTAGCTGAGCTTGTCGAGGTTGGAACCCAGGGATCGCTTTACCCAAAGCACCATCAGCAGAAAACGTTTTAGATATCATAGAGTACGAAGTTTAGAAAAATAGAAGGCGAATTATGGCAGGTTTAGTGAGCCGGCGCGAATCAAGAATGACTTCGCACCGGAGGTGTTTGGTTTGGGTTAAGCTACCTAGAAGGTAAGAATTGAAGAAATAAAAATCAAAGAATCGTTATTATTTTCGGCTGAGATAACGCGACAACCAAGGGGCGCCTTCAAAATGATTATCGCAAGGCTGCATGGCTTTCACTGCATCGGTTGGTGAGGTTTTACTTTCCCACATTTCATCTAGAACATTACCATCTAACTCTGTACTTCCCGCTAATGAATTCACTCGTTTGCAGTACAGTTTTTTTGCTAGTAACTCTTTATCCATAAGTATCACCTCTATTTTTGGCCAAAGCGTCAATGCCTCGGTTGAAGTTCAAATGCGTACTACGGTCAAAACTTGAAAAATGAAGCTTCTGCCTTTTTTTCTATCGAAAAACTGATATTTCTATATAAAACAATTTATCGATGCGATAAATGAGCAGCAGAATTTGTTGAAACCAACTTGATAATAGATTAATTATAACGGTGATACTGCGGCTCAGTTCACCGTTCGACGGCCTGCATTAAATTTTGAAGAATCCCGATTTCATATAATAAGTGCAACATTCATGGAAGTAAGATGCAAATGGAAAGAAAAACTTTATTAACACATTGTACTGACGCCCCAGGCCTCATCTCAAAGATCACCAACATTTGTTATAAGCACCAACTCAATATTATTCACAATAATGAGTTCGTTGATAACACAAGTGGCCACTTCTTTATGCGCACAGAGCTAGAGGGCTACTTCAATGACGAAACCTTACTCGCCGATTTAGACCAAGCCCTGCCAGAAAACACAAAACGTAAGCTGGTTGATTCATCTCGTAAGCGTGTTGTGATTCTGGTAACTAAAGAAGCACACTGCCTTGGCGATATTCTGATGAAGAACTTCGATGGCAGTTTAGATGTTGATATTGCGGCAGTAGTTGGTAACTACGATACACTGCAAAGCCTAACCGAGCGTTTTGATATCCCTTACCACCATGTTTCTCACGAAGGATTAAACCGTGAAGAGCATGAGAAGAAGATGTTGGAAGTCATTGACCAGTATGAGGCGGACTATCTAGTGCTTGCTAAATACATGCGAGTGCTGACGCCGGGGTTTGTTGAGAAGTACAACCACAAAATCATCAACATTCACCACAGTTTCTTGCCTGCATTCATTGGTGCTAAGCCATACCAGCAAGCTTACGAGCGCGGTGTGAAGATCATTGGTGCAACGGCACACTTTGTGACAAACGATCTCGATGAAGGTCCAATCATCAAGCAAGATGTTATCCCAGTGGATCACAACTTCAACGCGAAAGACATGGCACAAGCGGGTCGTGACGTAGAGAAGAACGTGTTGAGTAAGGCTTTAAACAAAGTGATCAATGATCACGTGTTTGTTTACGGCAACAAGACCGTGATTCTGTAGGTCGGAGGTTCGATTTCCGGTAAAAATTCCAGTTAAAACCCAATAAAAAACGCGCAATAGGGTTAATCCATTGTGCGTTTTTTGTATCTGATGATCTGAATAGCTTTATGAGATTTCCGACTACGGGAATGACGAACTCGGTGATGAATCTTATAACTATAGGCCCTAACATGCGCCCTCGAACACTCAGACTGTCAGCATCTAAAGATAGACCTCGCAAACACCATCAAACACCCCGTCATTCCGACGAGCCTAGGCGAGATCAGGAATCTATTCCCAGCCACTCTCGAATCAAATTAGGCCTGTTCTGACTCAACAATCTTCTTCAAAGAGTGTGGATGCAGCTTAATGCAAATCCCTTGATGCTTGAATGCAACCGTTGGATTATTCAAACGTTCCCCCTCACCTTTCGGGCTAGAGAGTTTTATCTTAATGCCTTGATCTGCCAAATTTTCAAACTTAGCAGCGAACTGCGGGTAAGTCTCTTTAAGGTCTGCTAGATACTCATCGGCCGTTTGTGCGTGAGAAGGAATCACAAACTCTACATGCTCCCAATCTTGGCTCGGGTAAATCTTGCCTTCAGCTGGGTATGGAAGCTCTAAACATTCAATCTTCCAACCAAGGCTTTGCAATGGTTTATCGAAAGCCAACACCACAATGGGACGACCATTGATCATCGCTTCTGAAATCGTAGAGCCGTATTCAGACCATGCTTGATGTGCTGATTTCGCAAGCTCAGTTTCATTGATTCTTAATGCAATATGATCCGCTTGAGCAAAGCTTAAATCCAAACCCAGCACATTTCCGAGGTTCTCAATTTTCGTCATAAACGTATCAAGGCGTGCAATCATTTGTTGTGGTTCTAGTTCAGCTTGCTTCAGGCTCATCGTCATTGTCTATGTTCTCCAAATAATGGCAGCATGGTATCAGTTTTACTTCCAGCAACAAGCGCTGCTTTGACAAAAAACACTCAAAAAGTACCGTGTCTTACTTTCCTAAATAGACAAACTTGGCTTGGTCAAAGTTGATTGTCAAAAACCCCTCAGGAAATGTTAATTTTCTATCAATTCGACCTATAAGAAAGCCCACAAAATTGGTATGATTAACGCCATTTTTGTGAACTTAAACAGAGTCTGTTGTTCATTTCAGCATTAAATCGTTAACTAGAAGCATAATTAGCCAAATTTAATGCCCACGAAATAACGGCTACTCTTATTCATCCTTGAATTGAAGGAAACGCGTGTGAATATCCAAGCACTGATTAATGACAAAGTATCTCAGGCTCTAGAAGCCGCTGGCGCACCTGCAGGCTCTCCTGCGGCTGTCCGTCAATCTGCAAAACCACAATTTGGTGACTACCAAGCAAACGGCATTATGGGTGTTGCTAAACGACTAGGCACTAACCCTCGAGAATTTGCTCAAAAAGTATTGGACGTTCTAAACCTAGACGGTATCGCTTCTAAAGTTGAAATCGCAGGTCCAGGTTTCCTAAACATCTTCCTAGATGAAACGTTCCTGGCACAACAAGCAGACGCAGCGCTTGCTGACTCTCGCCTTGGTGTTTCAGCCGCAGAAGCACAAACGATTGTTGCTGACTACTCAGCTCCAAACGTTGCAAAAGAAATGCACGTAGGCCACTTACGTTCAACGATCATCGGTGATGCTGTTGTTCGTACACTTGAGTTTTTAGGTCACAAAGTTATTCGTGCTAACCACATTGGTGACTGGGGTACTCAATTCGGTATGCTTATCGCAAACCTTGAGCGCATCCAAGCTGAAACTGGTGAAGTTTCAATGGAACTGTCAGATCTTGAACAGTTCTACCGTGAATCTAAAAAGCTTTACGACGAAGACGAAGAATTCGCAGTGAAAGCTCGTGGCTACGTAGTGAAACTGCAAGGTGGCGACGCATACTGTGCTGAAATGTGGAAAAAGCTGGTTGACGTAACCATGGTTCAAAACCAACGTAACTACGATCGCCTGAACGTATCACTGACACGTGATGATGTGATGGGTGAAAGTATGTACAACCATATGCTTTCAAACATCGTTTCTGACCTACAAACACAAGGTCTAGCAAAAGAGTCTGACGGCGCACAAGTTGTATTCCTAGACGAATACAAAAACAAAGATGGCGACCCTATGGGCGTTATCGTGCAAAAACGTGACGGTGGCTTCCTGTACACCACCACCGATATTGCATGTGCTAAATACCGTTTTGAAGAACTGGGCGCAGACCGCGTACTTTACTTCATCGACTCTCGTCAGCACCAACATCTAATGCAAGCTTGGACTATCGTTCGTAAAGCGGGTTATGTTCCTGAGTCTGTATCTCTTGAGCACCACGCGTTCGGCATGATGCTAGGTAAAGATGGCAAGCCATTTAAAACTCGTGCTGGCGGTACAGTGCGTCTTGCTGACCTTCTGGACGAAGCAGAAGTACGTGCAACTCAGCTGATTGAATCTAAAAACCCTGAGCTAGCAGAAGACGAGAAGAAAACCATCGCGAACACAGTTGCAATGGCGGCTGTTAAATACGCAGACCTTTCTAAGCACCGTACCACTGATTACGTGTTCGACTGGGAAAACATGCTGGCATTTGAAGGCAACACAGCACCGTACATGCAGTACGCATACACTCGTGTCGCTTCAATCTTTGCTAAAGCAGGCATTTCTATGGACTCTCTAGAAGGTGAAATCAAAATCACTGAAGAGAAAGAGAAAGCCCTTATCGCGAAACTTCTACAATTTGAAGAAGCGGTACAGTCTGTTGCTCGTGAAGGTCAACCACACATCATGTGTAGCTACCTGTTCGAACTTGCTGGTCAATTCTCTAGCTTCTACGAAGCATGCCCTATCCTTGTGGCTGAAGATGAAACCGTTAAACAGAGCCGCCTGAAGCTTGCTGCACTGACAGCTAAGACTATCAAGCAAGGCCTGTCGCTTCTAGGTATCGAAACTCTAGAGCGCATGTAAGCGATTCGAGATTCGAGATTCGAGATTCGAGATTCGAGATTCGAGATTCGAGATTCGAGAAAATTAAAAAGGTTGATGTGAAAGCATCAACCTTTTGTTTTATCTAACGTATACTGATACCAATCGTAGTAAATAACTAATCATCCTAGCTGGTTAAAACGCTCGATGACTGCGTTAGAATTTTTGATTGTAGAGTAACTACTTATCAAAAAAATCTGCCTTGTTCTCAAACCTTTTTCCTGCGCTATTTCTGATCATTTACTTACTGTGATTGGTATGACTTCAAGAAATCGAAATGGATAATAATAATGAGCTTTGAACTTCACCCACAGTTAGCAAAAGACACCACGATTATCGGCGAATTTCCACTAAGCTTGGCGCTGCTAAGCAAAGACAGTGCAGTGCCTTGGGTTATCTTGGTGCCAAAACGCGCCAACCTAAAAGAGTTGCATCATCTACCAATGAAAGAACAACAGCAGTTCTTACTTGAGTCTCAAGCGGTAAGCCAAGCACTAGAAGCTACGTTCCAACCAGACAAGTTAAACCTTGGTGCGCTAGGTAACATGGTGCCACAGCTACACATTCACCATATTGCGCGTTTCAAAAATGACATCGCATGGCCAGGACCAGTATGGGGAAACACTAAAGGTGAGCAGCGTACGGAAGAAGAACAAGCTGCAATCCATACTCGTATCCAGAACGTTTTGTCGCTGAGTTCTATCTTCAAGAAGGCGTAATTTAAGTTGGTCTCATTGAGCTTTAAAACAAGACAGTTCAGAAAAGACACATAACAAAAAGCCGCTCACCTAAAATAGGTAAGCGGCTTTTTTATTGCCTAATCTCGTCGCTTTCAACGAGAGTATGAGACCTGAACTACATCATCACATTCAGTGACAAACCATCTTGTTTGCTGATGGTGTAGCGAATACGTGTTGTATGGCCATGTTTATTGGTGTCGACCAAGCGAGATATCTTGCCTTTCTTGACCCACACTCCCAGCATCGCATCGATACCGTCTTCACTTACCCCAAACTTAGATGCAAGCTCACTACGAGCAGCAACACCTTCGTTATCAATGTATTGATGAAGTTCAGTTAAAATCATACTACTTGCACCTCAAGTGCTTTTTGCTTACTGCCGATTTTCTTGAAGATGCGATACGTCACCACAAAACCACCAGCAATTGCAACCATCCATACCGCACTGCTGATTGGATGAGCAGCGAAGTTTGCTGCTTGATAATAGAAGGTCGCACCGAAGTAGCCAAGTGCCATTGTCCAAACGGCGATGAAGCGGGCAAACGTCTGACCAAATTCACGAACATAAGCACCCATCGCTGCCACACAAGGTGTGTAAAGCAAGATTAGGATTAAGTAAGCAAACGCAGCGTGGCCTGATACAAACTTATCTTTCAAGTTACCAAAGATCGAAGTATCAACCTCTTGATCAGCAGCCACAGAACTAGAGTCAGACAAGTCACCAACTTCAATGCCTAATGGATCTGAATAGCTCAAACCAGCAAGGTTTTCAGGAATGGTCATTACGGCTTCTTCTAAACTTGCCGCTAGATCAAACTCAGCCGCTTCTTCATCAGAAGGTGTAGTGTATAAGCTATTTAGCGTACCAACCACGGCTTCTTTCGCAAAAATACCGGTAATGATACCAACCGTTGCAGGCCAGTTCTCTTCAGTAATACCAATCGGTTGGAACACTGGAGTTACAACTTGAGCCGCTTTAGATAGCACAGAACTTTCACTGTCTTCGTTACCAAAACTGCCGTCCATACCTAATGAATTAAAGAAACTCAGAATTGCCACAACCATTACAATGGTTTTACCTGCGCCAAGCACGAAACGTTTCAGCTTCTGCCAAGTTTTCAGCATCACGTTTTGCACGGTCGGCAATTCGTAATCCGGCATTTCCATAACCAAGCTATCGCTGCTACCAGGATAGATAGTATTTTTAAGGAACAAGCCCGTAAATACAGAAGCCAGAATACCCATGATGTACAGAGCGAACACAACGTTTTGTCCAGCACCAGGAAAGAATGCAGCAGCAAACAGTGCGTATACAGGTAGACGAGCACCACATGACATAAAGGGTGCCATTGATGCGGCGAGTTTACGTTCGCGCTCTTGGTCAAGAGTACGCGTTGCCATGATAGAAGGTACGTTACAGCCAAAACCCAGAACAAGTGGTACAAATGCTTTGCCCGGTAAGCCAATTTTCTGCATCACTTTATCCAGTACAAATGCAGCGCGGGCCATGTAGCCTGAACTTTCTAGTACCGCTAAGAACAAGTAAAGCGCGGCAATAACCGGAATAAAGGTCGCAACCGTTTGGATACCACCACCAATACCATCAGCAAGAACGGTGACTAGCCAAACCGGTAAGTGACCATCTAATAAGTGATGTCCGCCATCAACTAATATTGCGCCAACACCAATATCGAAGAAGTCGATAAACGCGCTACCGATATTGATAGAGAACATAAACATTAGGTACATGATGACGAAGAAGAAAGGAATCCCGACCCATTTATTCAAAATGAATTGATCGGCTTTCTCTGTGAAATTACGGCTCAGTTTGCCTTCGCTGCGACGAACTCGTTTACAAAGTTCATGTAAGAAAGTGTATTTAGCGTCAGCAACAGCAAGATCAATATCCAAATCGGCACCAAGACGCACACTATCAATTTGAGTGCGAGTTTGTGGGGCCAAACCATTCAATACCAAGTAATCATTTTCTAAAGCACGAATCGCTAGTGCTCGGTGAGATACGTCAGCATCATCAAATTGTGACTCAACAGAAGGAATAAGAGCTTCTAACGCGACATCGTAATCAATAGAGATAGGATCAAGACTCACACCTTGAACCAGAAGCTTATGCAAACGCTCTTTAAAACGAACCACTTGTCCTTTATCGTTTGCTGACAAGCTTAGAACCGGGCAACCTAGCTCTTTTTCTAGAGCCTTAAGATTAATCACCTGACGCTCACGCTTTAATACATCCATTTTGTTCAATACAACGATCATTGGGCGACCCAACTCTCGCAATTGTAATGTCATGTATAAGCTTCTTTCCAAACAGCTAGCATCAACAACATTGATGATCACGTCCGCTGGGTGAGTAAGCACGGCGCGTGATGCAATAGACTCATCGATACTGTTTGCATCATTACCACTGTCTAGTGCATAAATGCCTGGTAAATCCGTTAACTGAAATTGATCCCCAGCGTGCGAATATAAACCGGTTTTCTTTTCTACGGTCACACCAACCCAGTTACCAACGTGCTGTTTTGCGCCAGTTAATGCGTTAAATAATGTTGTTTTACCACTATTAGGGTTACCAACAGTAAGAACTTGATAATCCATTTAGATAACCTCGATTTGTTCTGCAATGCTTTCACGAATGGCTATAGAAACACCTCTCACTTCAACTTGAAGCGGATCACCCATAGGTGCACGACGGATAAGTGTCACCTCGGTTTTTGGCAACATGCCCATAACCATTAGTTTTTTTCTAACGTCTGGTGTTAAACCTGTAAGTGCAACAATAGAAGCCGCTTTTCCTTGCTCTAGTTGTGAGAGTTTCATAAGTACCCAGTTCGAGATTGATAATGAGAAAGATTGTTATTACCGACATAATACACGCACATACCCACAATTCTATTGTGTGAAATCAATGTTTTCGAAAATACACTCTCGTAAATTTCGTTAAAAACGTTTACGTCAAAAACGTCACTTTCAACAATTAGTGGGGACTACCTTACTAGTACGCGTCAACCAGAAAACAATAAGGCAATAATAATCAACAACTTATAATAATGTCGGTTTTCTCACAGTCATCTGTCGTTAATTTTATAAGCAAAACAAGTCGCTACCCGTATAGTTACTCCATCGAAGAGAAACTCTTTCTCTTTAATTTTATTCCAGAGGTGATGTGGCTTGCCATATCACTCCGGCAGCAAGCGAAGGTGTCATTGGCACCCGTGGTATAGTCCCCCCGGCTATACCACGATATTTTTTTTCTTCCTTTTGTTTTAACCCAAAAACCTTTTTAAACTCCCCCAACTATCGTTATATCTCGTATCTCGTATCTCGTATCTCGTATCTCGTATCTCGTATCTCGTATCTC
>NZ_JBFSUD010000018.1:0-71487 GCF_041467175.1 Vibrio sp. 10N.247.310.24 | reverse complement strand
TATCTCGTATCTCGTATCTCGTATCTCGTATCTCGTATCTCGTATCTCGTATCTCTTTTGTTCAGCGCACAAAAAAGAGCACCGAAGCGCCCTTTAAGTATTTTAAATCAATTATTAATCACTGGTTATTACAACCAAATAGCTTCGAGTGAATCAACGAGACCGCTTGTTGCGCCTTGTGACTCTAGCCCTTGAATAATGATTGGTGCAAACGCCGCAACCATTGATGAATCCATACCTAATCCTGAAAATGCATTTTCAACAGATGTTTTTGAGTCCAATACTGACGTTAAACCGGTAGAATCAAGCGTCGACATTCCAGGGAAAAGCATTTCGAGCTCTTGGTTGTCAAAGTTATCAAGGGTATTTTGGGCAAGAGCTAGCATGGAGCCTACTCCACCTATAGCTTGCTCATTTGTTACAGATGCTTTGTCACTTAGGGAATTAGCAAGGGTGCTCGTAAATGGTGTTGCTTCATTTTTTTGAGACCACATGTCTACAGCGGCCATAAGGGCTGTTTGTGATAGTTGGGAATAGTTAATATCAGAAGTTGGGCTAACTTGTTCTGACTCGCTAGTACTAGCGCAAGATACCACAGCAAGGCTGCTTAAAACGGTGATGAGTACTTTCTTCATTATTCGTCCTTAAGTAATAAAGTAATTTACTCTTTCACTATAAACGAAAAACGGCGATGTAGTCACATCGCCGTTGAGCTAATTCAGTCTAATTTACCTATAGTTTTTTGTTTTACTAAAGGTTTTTATAGAAATTAAAGAATTGCTAGAAGTTCTACTTCGAATACTAGAGCAGCAAATGGTGGGATTGCAGCACCTGCGCCACGCTCACCGTATGCTAGATCTTGAGGGATGTATAGCTTCCACTTAGAGCCAACAGGCATCATTTGTAGAGCTTGTACCCAACCTTGAATTACGCCAGTTACTGGGAATTCAGCAGGTTGACCGCGAGATACAGAGCTATCGAAAACTGTACCGTCAGTTAGTTCGCCGTGGTAGTGAACGCGCACTTGCTTGTCTGCAGTTGGGATTTCGCCAGTACCTTCAGTTAGTACTTCGTACTGAAGACCAGACTCAAGAACTGTAACTTCTGAACGAAGAGCGTTGTCAGCTAGGAAAGCTTCGCCGTCAGCAGCAGCAGCTTTAGCTAGTTCTTGACGTGCAGCTTCACCACGAGTGTGTAGCTCTTGTAGTGCGTTGTTGATTTCGTCAACTTCGATAGCTGGCATGTCGCCAACTAGAGCTGTTGCGATACCAGCAGCGATTGCATCAACGTTTAGGCCTTCAAGACCAGAACCAGCAAGTTGTTGGCCCATTTGTAGACCGATACCGTAGCTAGCTTTTTGCTCTACAGTTTCAAATTTTACTTCAGACATGAAAAGTCACTCTTTTTGTCAGTACTAAAAGGGTAAGAATACCAGTATTAGCAGCCTGAATAAACGGCTAGCCTCTGATCACTTACGCTTTACCGTGTCCAAATCACAGCTATGTCAATTTTCTTGCTTTGCTCTCTGTTGTCGCGGAAAGATCTATACTGTTGGTACTTTGGTTTTTATACTGTAGTTATTCAATGTATAGGACGCAGTGGCATGAATCGTCGTCAAAAGAAAAAACAGAAAGTAGACCACTTAGCAGAGTTCAAGGACCGACTGAATCAGGTCAAAGAGAAACTAAGCTCGATCGATCTAAAGAAAATGAAAACCTCAACAGTGCAAACTTGGGGATCATTGCCGAAATTACACCAGAAATTATTGATGGTGATTTCGCCGATCATATTAATCTTATTGTTTGCACCGCTACCAGAGCCTAAAGTAGACAACGCACCAGCAACATCTCGTGTTGAGCTTGAGATAAATACTGTTGGCTTAAGCGAGCAGAAAAATGCTAAAAGTAATTCTTCTGAGCCAACCAGTTGGCAAGAGTATCTTGTTAAGCAAGGGGATACGTTAGCGCAGGTTTTTCGAAATAACGACTTACCGTTGTCTGACTTGAACGCGCTAGTGCGTATTGAAGGGGCAGACAAACCACTTAGTCAGATTCGTAAAGGCCAGCTAGTTCGATTCAAACTCGCCGAGACCGGGAAACTAGACATTCTTCAGCTAGAAAAAGGCAACACTTCGGTGATGTTTTTCCGATTGTCAGACGGTGGCTTTGGCCGTAGTAAGTAGCTCAATTCTGAGCCTGCGTTTAAGCGTTTTGTCAGATACAGATAGTCGATAGAAAAGAGCTAATGATTAGCTCTTTTTTTTGGTCGCTTGAAAGGTGCAAGCGGTAAGATGATGAGCATAATTCCGATAAAGGTTAACGTATCTGGAATCTCATCAAACCATATCGCGCCTATTATGGCGACAAACACTAAGCCTGAGTATTCAGCCAAGGCAATTTGACTAGAGTGTGCTTTTTGGTAGGCAGCGACCGCAAGTCCGTTGTAGCTTAAGATTAGCGTCGCACTTAATGCTATGTATCCCAAATGCTCCACAGACACCGGCTGCCAGTATAAGAAGCACAGTACTAATGAGGCTGGAATAGAGCATAAGGTTGTCCACCACAGCGTAGTGACCACCGTTTGCTCACTAGGAAGCTTTCTTACCAATACATTGAATAGTGCGAGGGTGAGTGCTGTACCCAAAGCAAACAGTGCTGCCCAATGAAATTGTGATGGCCTCAAGACAATCAATGCACCAATAAAACCGATAGTGGTGGCGATAACCTTGACAAGTGCCGGTTGCTCTTTCAGTAGAAACATAGAGAGAGGTAACATCAACAGGGGCGCGACGTAAAATACTGCGTTGGCGGTAGCCAAAGAAAGGTGGGTGATCGCGACGACCATACATCCGCTGCCGATTAGGATCAGTTGTCCTCGAATAAAGGTCACTTTAGCTTGTTGTAAGCGTCGTTGTTCTTTTTTCTGTTGTAGCCACAAAGGGGTGATGATGAGCAGAGATATCAACTGTCGGAAAAAAATATACTGAAGAGGCGGTACTTCGCCATTCAACAGTTTTACCGCTACGTCGGAAAGCGAGGCAAACAAGTTACCTGCAACCAACAATAGAATACCGACAGTGATATTCGTCATTACTTTTCAAATCTCATGTCTACATGCGGAATATCGTCTTCCAGATACATCTCAGAGATAGTTTCGAACCCGTGATTCGCATAGAAGTTTTCTAGGTGTTGTTGCGCGCCAATATCGATGGTCTTGCTCGGCCAAAGAGTCTCACAGCGTGTTAACGCTTCTTTGATCAATTGATGACCCAAGCCATCACCTCTTGCTGATTGCTTGGTCGCTACTCGGCCGATGCTGGTATTGTCGTAAGAAGTACCTGGTGGTAACAAACGGGCACACGCCACTAGCTCTGCATCAGCATAGCCAAGCAAGTGTTCAACACCTGCGAGTGTATCTTTACCATCGAGCTCTGGATAAGGGCAATTTTGCTCAACGACGAACACATCTACTCGTAATTTAAGTAGTTGATAAAGCTGTTGTGTTGAAAGTTCAGAGAAGGGAATTGAGTGCCAAGTGATCATGTTTACATCCAGAGGTTATCGATGCTCTGAATGTACTATGTGCGATGATGGTTGGCATTAACTATTGTTAATTCGACCTTTAATTCTGCTCAGACTGATCGCGGTTATTCCTAGGTAAGCGGCAATTTGATTGTCGTTCAAGCGCTGTTCAAGGTCGGGATAATGTTCGCAGAAAAGCTGATAGCGTTGCTCGGGAGTATAGAGCAGCATAAAGCGTTCTTTGTTTTCCTTATGCATCAGCTGAGTTTCTAATAACTTTAAATACAAAGGGTTGTTTGATGCGCGCCACTCGATAACCGCATTCATTGGTAGTTCTAACATAGTAATTGGTGTAAGCGTTTCTAATAGGTAAGGGGACGCTTGGTTTTTTATCAAACTCTCAAAGCCGATGATCCAATCTTGTTCCCAGTAGAACTCTTTGCTGTATTGCTTACCGTCATTAGTGAGATAACAAGCGTGGCACAAGCCTTCAAGTACAAAGTAGATTGAACTCGCCATTTCACCTTGATTGATCAGGATGTGTCTGGTTGGTAGCTCAAGCGGTTTCGCGACAGCTAATAGAGATTCAATCTGACTTTCAGAGAAGTCGAAGCTTTGTAGTTGTTCGATAAAAGAGGTGTGCATGTAAATAACCTAACCCAAATAAGTGTCGAAATCATCGCACTTATTTGAGTATAGGTACAGAGCGGGCTAAATCAGCGTCGAGCGTGCTGTTCTAGATAATCTTGAGCGAGCTCTCTGCCCATGTATTTACCTAGAGTTTTCAATGGTACTTTCTTAAGGTTAACCACAATCAAGCCATCCAGAGCATCATTAAATGATGGGTCGACGTTAAAGCACACCAACTTACCGTCCATCCCTAGATACTGGCGCAGTAGTACTGGGAGGCCTTTTCCTTGCTCCATACGTGCTAACACTTTAGAGAGCAGAGGAACACTCGCCAGTGACGATAAGAGGTGATTCTGCCAGAACACATGATTACTGGTATTGAGTGGTGAAGAAGGAGAAACTAGATTCGCCTTTTCCTCATCATAATGGTGAATTGATAAGGTGGTCGCGATCAACAGGCGAGCATTGTGGCTGTAATCATTACTGATACTGACTGGGCCGAATAGGTGAGTGTATTGAGGATGACGATACACGAAGGCCGCGATGCCTTTCCACAATAGTAACAGTGAGTTAAGGCTCTTTTGATAAGGTTTGCTCACCACAGAACGCCCAAGTTCAATACTATTATCAAGGGTATCAATGAACTCTTGATTGTAGTTAAACAGACTTCGAGAGTAGAGTTGATCAAGCCCGTGCTCAGCGATCAACTTGTCGACCATACCAAGTCGGTACGCCCCAACCAGTTCAGCCTTAGCTTTGTTCCACACAAACAGTTGATGGTAGTAAAGGTCATACTCATCTAAATCACAGGCAAGCCCGCTGCCTTCGCCAACCTCTCGAAAGCTCTCTTCTCTGACTCGACCAATCTCACGCATTAAATTGGGGATCGACTGGCTCGGTGTGCAATACACCTCAAAATCGCCCTGTTCAAGTAATCTCATTTCTTGAGGAAGTGACGCGACTTCTATAGAGAGTGCTTCTGATGGAATAGGAGCAATAACCTGAGTGTCAAAAGAGGGTGCATGGATTGGCGTGCTAGGGCTATCTTGTTGACTCATCAGATAGGTATTGAGCCGCAGATAGTTGACGATATCCATCTCTTGTTCAAACGATTTGATCTCTGAATATGGGATCGAAGAGCCGATAGAGATAGAGATGGTAGTCGCTCGTTTATTAAGAAGTTCACGTCCAAGTAAAGCAGTTCGTAACAGCGGATGAACTCGTCCGGCTTGGTAGAAAAGCTCGCTGTTTTTACCATTGATAAAGATAGGAACCGTAGTGGCTTGATGACGCTTAACAAACTTGGCAACTGATTTGCTCCATTCGATGTCTGTCAGTGTTTTTGCCCCTTTACGGTAACTCGATACTTCGCCAGCAGGGAACACAATCAAGAGTCCACCGTCTGCTAAATGACGATTGGCATCTCGAATAGCTTTAGCATTGGTGCGTTTCGATTCTTTACTGTTAAAGACATCGACCCCAATGAAAAGATCATCCAGTTCAGGCAGTCGCTTGAGCAACTCATTGGCCAACACCTTCACATCCTTTCTTACCGATCCTACGAGATCAGCAAGGATCACGCCTTCAATCGCACCAAGTGGGTGGTTAGCCACAATGACTACTGGCCCTTGTTCGGGAATATTATCAGTGGCGCCTGCTGAAACGGAATAGTCGATATTCAATGCTGACAAGGTGTGATGCATGAATTCAAAGCTAGATAACTCATCAGGTCTATCTTGATAGAGCTTATCTAGCTTAGATAGCCCAGTTGCCCACTCGACAACAGACTCACCTAAACCAAAAGGCGTGTAACGTGGTAAACGAAAAGGACTATCAATCATAATGAAGCTACCTTATTGACTAAAGTTGTTTAGGAAACCGTCTTGATTCTTGAAATCTTTTACACTTAAAAATGCACCGCAAAGCCATACTAGGCATGCCATGCCAAACAGTAATCCGCCGTCATAACCGACAATTTCACCCGCTGCGTTAAACTCAGGCATTTGAATACCGAGCGGCGTAAACAGATGGAAAAATATCGCGCCACTCATAATCCCCACACTCATGATGGCACCCAGACCATGCCAACGAGTAAACAGCAAAATGGCCGCAATCAATTCAGCGAACCCAATCAAGTAGCCGCCAAATGAACCGAACCAACTTAAGCCAGACCATGTCGCCAAGGTGCCAAAGATATGCTCAGTCTCGTATGAGCCTGTGAACTTAAAAAACAGCGACTGAACAAATACGAAAGCGATAAATGCCGCAGGAATATGTTTAGCTGGAGTGAATGTCATGGTTATTCCCTTATTTGATCAGTTGCGGCCAAACGGTGTCGGCTTTTTGAATATGCTGTGCTCGGTCTTGTTCCCAACGCTGTTTAATCTCTTGGTCGTAGTTGAGGTAAAGCTTGTTATCAACAATTGTCCATTGGTTTGGGTCACCGGGTGCAAAGTCACTTTTTGCTGAAACAGCCCAAGCGCAATAACCCCCATATTGAGGGGCATATTTTTCAGGATTATTAACAAATAAAGTCAGATTCTTTTCAGAAGAGAAATACCAGTCCGCGCCTTTGTACTCGGTGCTGAATTTTTTACTGCCTTCAATGGGCTTACCTGAAGTGAAATAAGCCACAGTATCGTAGCCATCGAGCGCCTTACTGCTAAAGAACCCTGTGTAGATTTCATCGGCGGCAAATACGTATGGGCTAACAAGTAGCATGACCATGGTTAATAGTTTTCTCATGATGGACTCCTATAGATTGATTACGGGTGATAAATCGAAGGTAAAGCGCTGTTGATTTATCTGGCATGGTTTAATGGGTTCACAAGGCGAGCCGGGTGCGTAAAACATAGAGGCTTGGCCGTGTAGATTGCGTAAGTGTGTAAAGCTCACGGTGTGCGCGTCTTCACGATGCATACAGGTCGCTAAATGAGGCTGTTCGCTATGATGGTGAGAGTGAAATTGAAGTAAGTTCTGCTGATTCTTACCTGTTGTCATAAGCTGATCGTATTTTGCTTGTCGGTAGGCTTGCACTCGCTCTAAATCAACACCGGATGAGAAGAGTGGAGAATCGGTGTCGACGATGTGCTGTTGAATACCATCCCACATGTAGGCGATAACCAAACCATTGTTCTGAGTTAAATTCGGCGCGAAAGCCAACAAGGTAAATGGAGCAAAAGAGTGCAGGTCGAGCTGATGAAATGCTTCAGAGAGCTGACTGATGTTACGACTCGATGATAGATTCTTGAGTAACAAACCACGGCTAACTAAAGGTCCAACAGGTACTATGCCTTGATAGTTATTGAGTAGGCATAGCGAAAGCCCGAACTCATTGATACTGATCCAGCTACCACCGCCAGTTGGGTCGAGTGGCATGATGATATCGACGCCGTTAACTCGATACTGTTTAGGCGGCATTGCTAGTGCTCGCGTCTTTTGTTCGTCACGGTTAAAAAAGACCTGATAACCATTTTCTTCAAGCAGCCAAGATACTGAACACATGATTATTGCTCCCTCAGATAGCTGCTGGTGGTTGGGGCATAACCAAAGGTATTGCATGTTTCGACATCAAGAAAGGTCGTGATCACCTTGATCATCGCATAGTGATGATTGGCATGCAGCGCAGCAAAGGTAACCTCTCTTTCTAGCGTAGAAGGTAGGCTGGCGAACACTTGTGTATCCATTGAAACTTCGGTTTGGATCATGATAGGCGCTTCGAGATCTCTGCGGTCTAATCGTTCAAGCCAGTTGATCACGTAATGGATCTCTTTCAACGCAATCGACCTGTCGAACTCCACGGGGTGACCACGACGACGAGTGTTGTAATCAACGGTCGCATTCTCTTTTAAAATCAGAGCGTGAAAAAGATCGAGCGTGTGACGGGTATGCTCACCAATAGAACTTGTGACGTGCGGCTTTGCTCGTGTCAGATAGTCGCTGTCAGATATCGTTAACAAAAACTCTAAACCCTGATTCAATATCTCTACCGCTCCCTTGATACTAGGAGAGAAAGAAGTGAGGGCGCTCGGTTGGGCTATGGGGTTCATTCATGATCCTCGTACAAAGTTAATCGGTGGTCGGATATTGTTGAACAAGACGTCGCTCTTCTTGCCACGCAGCGAATAAGCTCTTGAAAGAGGGAGTCTTATGGCCTCGTTGTTTTTGCTGAGCGCCAATATCAAAAAGAATACGGTATTGCAGAAGTAGCGTAGAAAATATCTCTCGCAGCGGTGTATTGCGATCCCAGATATGCCCAGCCTCACTGCTTGCGCCATTGACCTCAAGGATCGTGAAACCCTCGCCGTTCATTAGGCTGTGCATGTCTTTAAACTTGACGTCGAGTCGGCCAAAATGAAAACCATCGAAGTCATCGAATATCTCGTCTAAACGTTCAGTTAAAGCCTGAGTAATGTATTGATTGCCATCGCGGAAGATGCAGCCACGGCTATGGCTACCTGCGAACGCGAGTTGGAACTCTTCGCCCTCTGCGAGCACTTGATCCAATTTATCTTGATGTCTTGGCAGATAGAGGTGACTGAGCTGCCCAGCACGCGGGCTATTTTCAATTAACTGTTTGAGTGTCGACTTGCCATCACCCATCACCATTGGCGCATATTTGAGTGTGATCGAGATGATCTCGCCTTGCTTTTTGTTTGGGTAACGAACATAGAAAACGCCAGCTTCTGCCTGATAAGGCGCCTTTTCTTGCAGTAGAAAGCGAGCATTATTTGGGAAAGATTCAACATATTGCTCAAGTTGATCTTGTGTGTTGATCAGCTTGACGCCTACGCCTCGACAGCCAAGATCTGGTTTAGCGACAATCGGGAAATCAAGATCGGATTGTATTAGTGCGCTGCGTGCATCTTCAGCTTGTTTCTTACCGCTGAGATCCGTTTTGGTGAGGGTGATAAACGGAGAGATCCAACGCTGACTTGAAGATCCGGCAAGGCTTAATATCTCGTGTTTTGATTCGCCTACCATTCCGCTTAACTTGATGCTTGGGTTGGCAATGAGCGGCAGTGCCCAGTCAAAGTGCCGTAACCCTTGCATCAGGCTTTGAATCACCACTGGCGTGTAGAAGAACCAAGTTGGAAGAAACTCATAAGGAGAGACGCTGCGCACGGTATCTTTTTCAAGCAAAGGCATGCCTGCATTGATTTGATGTGCGGGAATGATGCGAATATCTTGCGGTGAACTCATGATAATCCTCTAGAGTAGGTTCTATTCATTAATCGATTGCCGATAAACAGCAAAGCGATGGCACACGGGATGATGATCCATTGATATTCAGAGGCTTGCAGCCACGCTGATGTCCCTAAATAGTAGATGGCAGAGAAGACAATGCCAGTCCAGAGCGCAGTGGCACTAATCACGGCAAACAAGAAAGTAGGCAGTGGGATTGCGAAAAAGCCACTTAAGGTAAAGCCGACGGTACGAAGCCCGGGAATAAAGCGGATAACAAAAAGGCTGCTGAATGCGTTCTGACGTAATTTGGTACGAAGCGAACGAAAGTACTTATTAGTGAGGGCTTTATATCGAACACCTCGGAAGTAACGTCCTGATTTACCCAGGTAATAAAGACCGAGATCACCCGTGGCAATACCGATGAAAATAGCAAGCAGCGCATATTGAGGAAGTATTAGACCTTGAGTCGCGATACCTGCCGCCGTAACAATCGCAAGATCTTCAAGCAGATAAGAAAGCGCGATGATGCCAAGCATCAGCCATAGCAGCGACTCCTCCCCTGAATGTAACCATGCTTGAATGCTCTCGACGGTGCTCATCAAATGTCCTTATCTATCCTATAGATGAATGGCTTAACCACCATTCATTGAGTGTAGTAAATTAAATAGACAGGAGGAGCAGATAAAAACTTACAGCTGATTAGTGTTTTTTTGTGTTGGATTTATTCAATTGGTGGTTTGAGTCGTGCTGTTTGACTGCTGTTTGACTGCTGTTTGACTGCTGTTTGAAGCTAAAGGCGTGGCATTTGGAAGCGGGTTGAGCGAGAGTTTGTCGTTCGACAAATTAGAGCTTTGGACTGAACATTTATAAGAAAAGAAAAAGGCTGAGTCGTTAAACTCAGCCTTTCATAACGTTAACTATAGATTACTTAAGCAACCTATTTAGTTAGGTCAATCTGGTAAACAGCAAAACCAACATCGTCAGTCGCAACACGTTTCATCGGGTATTGACCCTTCTCTTTAATGAACTCTGCTGCTTTGTCGCTTGGAGATGTTTCAAAGCGGATATCTAGCTTGTTATCTGTTTTGATTGGCGCAAATGACCAATTGTTATCCGCGCTTGGGCTCACTTGACCTTGCTCTTTGCTTACGCGAGAGATGTAGTTTGCAAGAACAGTACGGTTCTCATCTGGTGCATCAAATGCGATGAAGTCTTCACCTGTACCTGGGAACTTAGCGCTGTATGCTCGGTAGTTGTTGGTTGCGATCAGGAAGTCTTGCTTCATGTCGATTGGCTTACCTTGGTAAGTTAGGCCAACAATACGCTGTGAGTCAGGGTTAACGACTTTACAGTTTGCATCGTATTTAGCAGGTTGAGTTACGTCGATTTGGTAATCAACACCGTCGATAACATCGAAGTTGTAAGTACGGAAGTTATCCCACTCAATCAACTGTTGTGGTGCTGTGGAGTTAACATCCACTTGGTTGAACTGACCTGCAGAACACTCAAGCCACTCTTTTACTTCGTGACCTGTTACCTTCATCGCAACTAGCGTGTTCGGGTAAAGGTACAAGTCAGCTGCGTTACGGAATGTCAGTTGGCCAGATTCAACCTCAGTGAAGTTCGCTGGGTCATTCTTACGGCCACCGGCCTTGAATGGTGCAGCCGCGGAAAGTACTGGCGTACCATCTAGGTCAGGGTCACCTTGGATGAACTGTTCAACGTAATCTTTCTGTGCAAGGTTAACGATTTGAACTGTTGGATCGTCTTGTACTAGAGACAAGAAGCTGTACATCACATCGTCTGCTTTACCAATCGGTTGGTTAACAAACTCACGAGTACCAGCGTGGTCTTTTTCTAGTGCTGTTACGATGCCTTCATCAGCTGCAGCAAGAGATTTCTTCTCTATTTTGTCGTAGATAGGGCGTGCTTCTGATTGGCCTTTAACGACTTCCCACTTACCGTCTTTTTGTGCAAGTGTTAGATCCATAACACCAACGTGGCTACCCCAACGACCTGGCATTACTGCCGCAACGCCGTTCATTGTGCCAGTTTCGTTGTCGATGCCTTGAATGTCATCAAAACCTTTACCTGGGAAAACTGCGTGAGAGTGGCCGAATGCGATCGCATCGATGCCGTCTACTTCAGATAGGTAGAACGTTGAGTTCTCTTCGCCATTTTTGTATGGGTCAGTTGATACGCCTGAGTGAGGGATAGCAACGATAACTTCAGCGCCTTCCGCTTTCATTTGAGGCACTAACTCGTTAGCCGTCTCAATGATATCGCGAGCGATCACTTTACCTTCAAGGTTCTTCTTATCCCACGTCATGATTTGTGGTGGAACGAAACCGATGTAACCCACTTTTACTTCGTGCTCTACGCCAGCAGTATCTTCGAACGTGTGCGTCTTGATGATATAAGGCGTGAAGTAGTGTTCTTTGGTTTCTGCGTCGTAAACGTTAGCACTGATGTACGGGAAATCAGCGTCGTTGATAGATTCTTCTAGGAACTCAAGACCGTAGTTGAATTCGTGGTTACCTAGGTTTGCAGCGTCGTAGCTTAGTTGGTTCATTGCTTTATATGCAGGGTGAACTTCGCCTGCTTCGATGCCTTTGTCTGCCATGTAGTCACCCATTGGGCTACCTTGCAGCAAGTCACCGTTATCAACTAATACGCTGTTGGTTACTTCGCTTTGAGCTTCTTTTACTAGAGTTGCAGTACGTGCTAAGCCAATTTTTTTCGATGGCTTGTCTTTGTAGTAGTCGTAATCCATTAGGTTGGTATGGATATCCGTCGTTTCTACGACACGTAATTTAATCACTTCATCGGTATCTGGTGTTGTTGTGCAGCCTGCTAAAGTCAAACCAAGACCCGCAAGTACAGCCAATGACAAAGGTTTCATTGCAACTTTCATTTTGTAGCTCCAAAGTGGATAGTAGAAAATTCGTTGCGTAATGTAACAAAACCGAATGAAACAATGATTACAACGAATGTTAATTCGTGACTTAGATCGATTACTTTATGGTGTTCTGCAAGACGCCTCCCAAAGCTGCTCAATCGATGCGCAACTGATATCGATAATATTAGTCCATTCATTTCACCTGCTTATCGGTAAATTCAATCCCTTATCAGCTTTTCGAATAAAAAATGAAATTTTAGAATTTCCAGTAATATGAGAGGCTCGTCATAATGCCTATATCAAGGACGTATCAGGCAGATGAATAGCAAGGATAGCTCAAAACGAAGCTTCTGTTTTCTTCTAGTGCCAATACTCCCATTCACTCAAGTGGATGAGTTAAATCCCTTGCTTGGCAAGACCAAGTAATGAATTGCTCGTAACGCGAGCCTTAAAGGAAGCACTGAAATGGACCAAGAACGTTTAACCCACCTAAAACAGCTCGAAGCGGAAAGTATTCATATTATCCGTGAAGTAGCGGCTGAGTTTGATAACCCAGTGATGATGTACTCCATCGGTAAAGATTCTTCTGTGATGCTTCATTTAGCTCGCAAAGCGTTTTATCCAGGCAAGATTCCATTCCCACTATTGCATGTAGATACGGATTGGAAATTCCGCGAGATGATTGAGTTTCGTGATCGTACGGCTAAAAAGTACGGCTTTGACCTTTTAGTACATAAGAACCCAGAAGGTATTGAGATGGGGTGTAGCCCATTCGTACATGGCTCTTCTAAGCATACAGACATCATGAAAACTCAAGGCCTTAAGCAGGCGTTAAATAAGTACGGGTTCGATGCCGCTTTTGGTGGTGCGCGTCGTGATGAAGAAAAATCTCGAGCAAAAGAGCGTGTTTATTCTTTCCGCGATAAGAACCATACATGGGATCCAAAAAACCAGCGTCCAGAGCTTTGGCACACCTACAACGGTCAGGTTAATAAGGGCGAAAGCATTCGTGTTTTCCCGCTATCTAACTGGACTGAGCTCGATATCTGGCAATACATCTACCTAGAGAGTATCGATATTGTTCCACTTTACCTTTCAGACAAACGTCCTGTGGTTGAGCGTGATGGCATGCTGATCATGGTTGATGATGACCGTATGGAACTGCAAGAAGGTGAAGTGATTGAAGAAAAAAGCGTTCGTTTCCGTACTTTGGGCTGTTACCCACTAACCGGAGCCGTTGAATCTGAGGCGAATACGCTAACAGGTATTATTGAAGAGATGCTGGTGGCGACGTCCAGTGAGCGTCAAGGTCGAGCGATTGACCATGATCAGTCGGGCTCTATGGAGCTGAAAAAGCGCCAAGGTTATTTCTAAGAATCTAAGGAAAGAAAAATGAATAGTGCAGTAGAAGCCGAATTGGCTGAACTAGGGATTGAAGGTTATCTAAGTCAGCATCAGCATAAATCTATGCTTAGATTTTTAACTTGTGGCTCGGTAGACGACGGTAAAAGTACGTTAATCGGTCGCTTGCTCCATGATACAAAGCAGATTTATGAAGATCAGCTAGCAGCGGTTCACTCTGATAGCCAACGAGTGGGTACCACAGGTGAGAAACCTGATTTAGCACTGCTTGTTGATGGCTTGCAGGCTGAGCGTGAGCAAGGGATTACGATCGATGTGGCTTATCGTTACTTCTCGACTCAAAAGCGTAAATTCATTATTGCTGATACCCCAGGGCATGAGCAGTACACGCGCAACATGGCAACAGGCGCTTCAACGTGTGATCTAGCGGTGATCTTGATTGATGCTCGTAAGGGCGTTCTGGATCAAACACGTCGTCACTCGTTTATTTCTAACCTGCTTGGTTTGAAGCACTTCATCGTCGCAGTCAACAAAATGGATCTCGTCGAGTACTCGCAAGATCGTTTTGAAGAGATTCGCGATCAGTACCTAGAGTTTGCTGAAAACCTAGAGGGCGAAACTAATATTCAGATTTTGCCAGTTTCCGCACTTGAAGGTATTAACGTTGCTGCGCCAAGCAAAGAGCTTGCATGGTTCGAAGGTCCGTCTCTATTAGAAGTGTTAGAGAACGTCGACATTGACCAAAAACGCTCTGCGGGCGAATTCCGTTTCCCTGTGCAGTATGTCAATCGTCCTAACTTAGATTTCCGTGGCTTTGCTGGCACCGTGGCTTCTGGTCGTGTCAGCGTGGGTGATGAAATCAAGGCGTTGCCTTCAGGTAAAACTTCTAAGGTGGCAAGCATTGTGACCTTTGATGGTGAACTTGAATCAGCACAAGCGGGTTTGGCGGTAACACTGACTCTTGAAGATGAAATTGATATCAGTCGTGGTGATTTGATTGTGCTGGAAAACGCGCAAATTGAATCTACTAACCATGTATTGGCTGACATCGTGTGGATGACAGAACAACCACTGCAACCGGGTAAAGCTTACGACATCAAGATCGCAGGCAAGAAAACCGTCGGTCAAGTTGAAACGGTTCGTCACCAGTATGACATCAACAACCTGTCGACCCACGCTGTCGATGAGTTGCCACTGAATGGTATTGGCTTGTGTGAATGGTCACTGAACGAGACTGTCGCATTGGATAAATACCGTGAAAGTGCCGATACCGGTGGCTTCATCGTTATCGACCGTCTAACCAACGTGACGGTTGGTGCTGGTTTGATTCGAGACCGTTTGGACTCTGTTGAACAGCAAGTCGGTAACTTCTCTGCATTTGAACTTGAGTTCAACGCTCTAGTTCGTAAGCACTTCCCTCATTGGGATGCCAAAGATCTAAGCCAACTACTGAAGTCATAAACGACCAAGTAACAGCTTATTGAATCAGGCGGAAACCGATTGTTTCCGCCATAAAGGACGGGTATATGTGGCAACAAGGATTTGTATTAGCGATTTTGCTCGGCATCATTACTTGCCTGCTCGTTACCCGTATTAAGCCAAGCTTTATCTTTGCTGGCGCGGCTTTTATTGCTTTTATGGCTGGTATGATCGACTTGTCGAGCCTAGCCAATAACTTCACTAACTCCTCGTTACTGACTTTAATTCTTCTGATCCTCGCATCAAGTGCGTTGGAGAAAACTCGCTTAATCAGCTGGGTTAGCCGCAATATCTCTGAAGGTAGGCTAGGTACCGTGGTTGCGAAGTTGGGTATTTCCACAGCGCTACTTTCTTCTTTTACTAATAACACAGCGGTGGTTGTCTCTTTGATCGGTGCGATCAAACGCAATCAACAGCACGCGCCATCTAAGTTACTTATCCCTTTGTCATACGCTGCCATTTTAGGCGGAACCCTGACATTGATCGGCACTTCAACCAATTTGATCATCAATAGTTTTGTTGAAGATGCGGGATTGCCAAGCTTAAACTTTTTCACACCAACCTTGATCGGTTTAGCGGTCTTGGTGGGTGGTGTTTTGATTCTTATCCCTCTGAGTTACTTCTTACCAAGCTACGATGATGGGTCGCAGGACGATCTGCCTTACTTTCTAGAGGCGCGAGTTGAACCTGGCTCACCGTTAGTTGGCCGCAGTGTTAGCGAAAATAATCTCAGAGCTTTGAGAAAATTGTTCTTAGCCGAAGTGATTCGCGACGGTAAGACCACGGCTTCGATTGACCCTGATTTTATTCTTCAAGCTCGTGACCGGTTGCTGTTTTGTGGCGACGTTGAAAGCGTAGCGACACTACAAGAAATTCAAGGGTTGACCCTGTTTGGCCAGCATCACCTTAACGGCCAGAGCTTTGTTGAAGTGGTGGTGAGTTCGTCGGCAAGCTTCTGTAATAAAACCCTCAAAACAAGCCAGTTTAGAGACCGTTTCGATGCAGTTGTAGTTGCTATTCGTCGTGGCCATGAGCGCCTTGAAGGTGGGCTAGGGAATATCACATTGACCGCTGGTGATACCTTGATTTTGGTTCCCGGTAAACGCTTTGAAGAACAGCGCCAGCAACACAACAAAGAGTTTGTGTTGATGAATGACTTGGACTCGAGTGCCAAGCTTGATGCCGATAAATCGACGTTTGTGTTGCTCGGCTTTGCCAGTGTGATTGGGTTATCGCTCGCTGATGTAGTCCCTATTATTAAAGGGCTAGCGGGATTTTTATTATTGCTAGTGGCATTTGGTGTAGTACAACTTGGTGAGCTTCGCCGCCGCTTCCCCGTCGATATTGTCGTGATCGTTGGTTCGGCACTCTCTATTGCTCAACTGATGATTTCATCTGGGTTGTCTGAGCGAATGGGGCTGATGTTTATGGAAGCCTTTAATGGCTGGGGCGTGTTTGGAGCGCTAGTCGCGACCTATTTCATGACGTTGGTCCTGACTGAGTTGGTGACCAATAATGCGGCCGCGGCACTCTCGTTCCCAATTGGCTACAGTATGGCTGTCGGTTATGGCGTTGACCCAATGCCGTTTATTATGGCGGTTCTGTTTGGTGCCAGTGCCAGTTTTATTTCGCCATACGGCTACCAAACCAACTTACTTGTTTATAGCGTAGGTAATTACCACCTTACGGATTATCTGCGCATCGGCATCCCAATCTCGATTGTTTATTCGGGTTTGGTGCTGACCCTAATTCCTTATTTTTTCCCATTTTAATGCTGTTTATTTAAAGGACTAATTATGACCGCAGTACTCAAACCAAAAGATGAGAATGTTGTGTGGCATCAACACTCGATTGATAAAACATTCCGCTCTGATCTGAAATCACAAAAGCCAGCCGTGCTCTGGTTCACGGGATTATCTGGTTCTGGGAAGTCGACAGTCGCTGGAGCATTAGAAAATCGCTTGGCACAGCTTGGTTACCATACTTACTTATTGGATGGCGATAATGTGCGTCATGGGTTATGTAGCGACCTTGGCTTCTCTGAGCAGGATCGCCGAGAGAATATCCGTCGTATTGGTGAACTTGCTAAATTGATGGCGGATGCGGGTTTGATTGTATTGTCAGCGTTTATTTCTCCACATCAAGCGGAGAGACAGTTGGTGCGTGATTTATTGCCGGAAGGTGAGTTTCTTGAGGTGTTCGTCAATACACCACTTGAGGTTTGCGAACAGCGTGACCCTAAAGGCCTGTATAAGAAAGCACGTGCTGGAGAGATCCCGAACTTCACTGGTATCAGTTCAGCTTACGAAGCGCCTCAGAGCCCTGAGATAGATCTACCCGCGGGCGAAAAGACACTCGATGAACTGGTCGAATTGTGTATTGAGGCTTTAGAGAAGCGTAATATTTTATCCAATTGAGATCGATGGTATGACTAAGGCTACTCTCCTGTTTATCTGCTTAATTCACTGCGGATAAATAGTGCAGCCTTGGTTTTCCGAGACAAGAACCTTATCCTCTAGATTCTCTTCACTCTTATCAATACTCTTCACAGCGTACACCGTCTATTTTTTACAGTATCGATTGTCTAGACGGTGTAGTTCACACTGCTTTTAACTTCTGTTTGAACCGTAAATTTTTGGCTCAATAGCGCAATCAGCTGGTCGTAATACTGCGTGTTAGGCTTGTTGCCAAGTAAGTTGCAAAGCTCATTGCCTGTTGGACTGAATCGGTAGTAAATCAGCTTTACCCCTTTTGATAATGGTGCCAGTGACATGCCCTTACCTTGATAAGTTAAGTGCAGAGCAGGATCGAAATCAATCTCTCCAGATTCTAGTTCTGTGCCCAGAATAATCCCGAGTTCAATCAAGTGGAGCAAGCTAGAGTAGGGAAGGTTGTGTCCACCAAGATTGATGGTGTTGGTGGTGTCCCTTTTACCAAAGCTGAAGATTCCAGCATGGGATTTAAAGCCGAGTAACAGTTTTCTGCTGTTATCACTACCAAAGCTACAACCAAGTGACGCTGCTCTTTGCAGGGTGAGCGCTTCTTTTGGTGTCATGTCTTTTAAGATCTGCAGCGCTTTCATCGAAGTCGAGCCTGGGTTGGTGACTTCTCGTTTCAGTACTTGAGCCCATAGCCTCTGCATCGATGTATTGTGGATCTCTTGTGCCATATCGAAGAAACGGTATAGCCAGTCCTGATCAGGATCTCCAGCCGCTTCATCCTTACATGAAGAGTGTGCCAACTTTAGAATCTGTTCTAGGTTCTTTTGGCGAAGCTCTCTACGTTTTTTCTCTCGTAATAGTGCCCGTTCGATAAGCGTACTCTCAGCTTTATCGTTTGGCTTTGCACTATGACCAATTAAGGAATCGAGGCCGAAGCTTTGTGCGATGTGCCGCATTCTGCTTGCACTATCGGCAATATGAGGCTTTTTCTCATGCTTTTGCTGTGTATCGCTAGCATGCTCAATGATCACTGGCTGTTTGGTTTCTGACATAAGAGTACCCTAAGGAAACGACTTAACTGTCTAAAATGTAACTCTTTATCTTATTGGTGGCTAGATTTTGCGTGCAGAGTTGAAGGTTTCAACAAAATTTTACTTTTGCTAATGATAATAAAATGTTAAATTTGTTGTAATTCTCAAGGAGGAGTTATGAATCAAGTCAATGATAACAAGCTGAAGAAACAGCTTAGTATAGGGTTATTACTCGCTACTTACGTCGCTGTTCTAGCGTACTTGTCTAATTACATCGCATAATTTAGAATAAAATTATCGTTATTAAACTGTTATTGAATGATCTCACTCGTTCAGTGACGGCAGCTCATCCGTGAGCCACCCTTCTAATGACTACATGTCGTCATATTCTTCAATCGCAGTACCTTCAATAAGATAACCGGTTTGAGCTAAGTCGTGGCTTATTGACTCGGTTTTTAGTGTACCTACTAAATAAATCACATCCCATAGCTGCTGGATTGGAGCGCCTTGTGGGAACTTCACGTAGATGATTTGGTTCGGCGGCGGTGGCGGTACGTGGATACATGCGCCAAAGTACGGTACTAACAGAAACTCAGTGATCATGTTCTCATCGCCTTCCAATGGAATCACAAAGCCAGGAATCTTGACTGTGCTGCCATTCAGCTCTGGGCGAACAGCGCCAAGTGTCGATTGTTGAGGTTTGTCCATACTGTCGTGGTTAACCATAGGCATACCAAATGAGTCGAGTTGTGCTCGCTCTGACTCTGGAATCAAGTCAATCCAATCGAGTGTTAATACCGATTCGTCAGTCTGAGTGGTTTCAGCGTGAGCTGTGCTGATAAATGGGAACATAAGTAACCCAAGTATCAGTAGGAATTTGCGTTGCATCGTAGGTTCCTATTTTAGATTCGGATAGTCATGCCATCAGACAATGACTGACGGTAAGCTCTGAAAGCGGGAATAAAGCCAATAATGATTCCGGCAACTTGCACCAACATAAGCAGTTTCCACTCATGGGGTGTGATTGCGGATACCGATATGTTGATACCATAACTTTGTTGCACAATAGGAGCAACTACTGCGATTAGCGCAAACAACACGGCAACACCCAATGTGATACCGAGGAAGGTTAGGGCACTTGCTTCACTGATCAGTAAACCGAACACATGACGAGGCCTTGCTCCCATCGCGCGCAGAATGGCCATCTCTCGACGTCTTTCTTGCAAGCTAGTGAGTAGACTACTCAGCATCCCTAACAGTCCCGCGATTACCACAAACCCTGAAACAATCAGTAGTGCTTGCTCTGCTACGGCCATCATTCCCCACAATTCGTGAAGCGCAATACCTGGCATAATGGCGCTCAAAGGTTCTTGGCGGTAGTTATTGATTTCTCGTTGCAGTGCAAAGGTTTGGATCTTCGATTTAAGGCCAACCATCATCGCGGTAATCTGCTTTGGTTGGAAGTCACGTTGCTTTAGCGCTTCAGCATTCGGTGTGTGGCCTAGGTTAGCCCCCGATTCCCAACCAACGTGAATCGCTTCAATGGCCTCTAACGAAACATGCACCGTTTTATCTACTGGTGTGCCGGTTGGCGCGAGTATTCCGACAATGGTGAAGGGCAGGTTGTCGTGGCGACTGAAGGCGACATCACTGATACCGTGCGCCAGAATGATGTGATCGCCAATCTTGTAATCTAACTTCTTCGCGACATCGGCACCAATCACGACATCAAATAGCTGATTGAACTCTTTGCCTTGTTGAAAAGTAAGTGGTTGCTTACTTCCATAGCGATAATTATCAAAGTAACTATGGTTCGTGCCCATTACACGAAAGCCTTTATGTGAATCTCCCAATGAGATGGGTATCGCCCACTTTACAGCATTATGTTGGCTAAATTCTTGATAGCTTTTCCAGTCGATGTTGTTGGTTGCATTACCAATCCTAAATACCGAATAAAGCAGTAGGTTTACCTGACCAGAGCGGCCACCAACAATAAGGTCGGTACCTGAAATCGTATTAGCAAAACTGCTCTTTGCTTCGGTTCTTACACGTTCAACACCGAGTAATAGAATCACTGATACTGCCACGGTGAGAATCGTCAGAATAGCGGTGGCTTTACGGTTGAGTACGCTTTTTAGGGCTAAGTGAGTAATTACTTTCATACGACAACCTTAGCTTGGTTAACGGTTTTTAAATCTATGGTTCGAGTGAACAGCTTTTCTAATGTTGGATCGTGACTGACAAATATCAGAGTAGACCCGGCTTGATTTGCTTGCTCTAGTAACAATTCGATGAAGGCTTCTCGGTTGTCATGATCCAAAGCCGAGGTTGGCTCGTCGGCAATAATGATTTTCGGTCGGCCGATCAAAGCGCGAGCGGCAGCAACACGTTGTTGTTGACCAATGCTCAACTCGGTAACAGGCTTGTCCATTAGAGCTTGAGGTAGCTTTAATCTGAGCAACAACTCTTGAGCGGTTGCTTGCAGGCTGTTCTGACTTTCAGTGACTTGCTGCTTACGAATCTTAGAAAACTGGCAAGGAAGCGTCACATTGTCGATCACTGACAAGTAAGGAAGCAGATTAAATTGTTGGAATATATAGCCAATATGATCGGCTCTGAACTTGTCCCTCTGACGAGGTGTTAGCTGTGTGAGGTCTTGGCCAAGGATTGAAACTTCACCTTGTTCAGCTTGGTTGATTCCGGTCAGTAACCCTAGCAATGTTGACTTTCCACAACCACTAGGCCCTTTGATGAAAAGGTGCTCTTGGGCTTGGATATGCAGTGAGGGGATCTCTAGCGTTGGGGGTAATTCAGGCTTCCAACGAAAGCTGATATTTTCGAGTTTGACCACAAGTGATGAACTGTCAAAAGACATATTAGCTCCAATGATTAAAGCGGTGTATTTACTGGACAGCTACTAGAAAAATAAATTCCCAGAACACACCGATTTGCACAACCAAGTAAGTGACTACTTACTTGGCTGCGTATCTACGTTTAATTCAATCTAATACTGATTAGAATCGAAAACTAATACGATCTGCGTTAAGCACTTCTTGAATTTGAGCGCTGTCAGTTAGAAGGTTTACCGTCATTGATTTTGTGTTGCTGAACTTAGAGAACCATTGAGTGCTCACGGTATCTAGCTTCGCAATATCTGAACATTGGTAATGGTACTCGACAGTGAATTCGCCGTGCCCACCTTCTGAATGGTCATGGCCTTCATGGTCATCATGATCGTGTTCAGCATGGTCATGGCCTTTGTGGTCATCATGGTCGTGTTCAGCATGGTCATGGCTTTTGTGGTCATCATGGTCGTGTTCTGCGTGATCATGACCGTTGTGGTCGTCATGGTCGTGTTCAGCATGGTCATGGCCTTTGTGGTCGTCATGATCGTGTTCAGCATGGTCATGGCCTTTGTGGTCGTCATGATCGTGTTCAGCGTGGTCATGGCCTTTGTGGTCATCATGGTCGTGTTCAGCGTGTTCAGCGTGGTCATGGCCTTCATGGTCATCATGATCGCCTTCCAAGGTGTTCGTCACCGACTTGAACTTCAGAGTACAGCTTGCATTTTTGAAACCAAATAGCTCATCTGGCTTGTTTAATTGCGCAATCGCTTGTTCAAATACTTTCTTTTGCTCAGCAGTTTCTGGAGCATGTTCAAAGCCAACCACATCAGCGCCGGGAGCTGTTACTTCAACAAGTAGTTCTTGCCCATCTTGAGCGATGTTCACCTCAACTTTACCGTGCACGTGTGCTTCGTGAGAGCGGAATTCTTCGTTAGCTAGAACATTAGTAGAGACAGTCATACCGATAACAACGGCTAGAATAGTAGGTTTCATGTTTTTTTCCTGAATAAAGGTTAATTAAAAAGTAGTGGTAATTAAGAAATCTTTACAGGAGGTGAACGTGCTAAATAAGCGAAATACAGGCGCTGTAACGAAACGACTGACTCTGTGATAGCGACAGTAAATTCCGAATGGAACTCTGGGATCTGTGGAAGTGAATGCGCCGTTATGAACTGATTTATCGAAAACAGCTCACAATGATGTGAAGAGTGATGATGTGGGTCGATATCCACAATATGTGTCGCTGCTAACACGCTCAACATGAGCATCAGCCCAAGCAAGAAGCCTGTTTTACGTTTCACATTATTAGGTGTGTTTTTCCACATCAGGATGATTAACCACAGAATTAAAAAAGGATACTGTTATAATATAACAATATCCTTTGGTCAGGTCTCGAAAAAGACGCGAATATCTTATTAAAGGCTCGCTTTAATCAACTCAATAACTTGAGTGACTTCTGAGTCGTTTAATGCCCCTTCTTTAACAAACAATATTTTACCTTGCTTGTCTTGAACGATAATCGCTGAGCTCTCTTCTTTTAAAGCCCATGATGACGCTACGGTTCCGTCTTCATCTAGCACCATAGAAGACCATGGAAATTCTTCTTTGCTACTTTCTGCTGACGATTTAACAAAAGACCCAGTCCCCCAAATCGCATCATCTTGGTTGATGATGGTAGTGGTTTGGTAGCTGTCTTCTGCGAATTTCGATGCTGTAATTGCTGCCATCAGTTGTGCGTTGAGCTCTTTCGAGCTGCTACGGCCAGCAATAGCTTGAACGACGCGAACTTTACCTAGAAGATCATTGGTTGCCCAAGCTTGATATCCAGTATTTCCGTCGTTTAGTACGATTTCACCATAGTTGCTAACATCGACAGCAGGCAGAGTTGCACCGACTGATAGATTATGAGCATTGGCGAAAAGTGGAGAGGCTGCGGCTAAAAAAGCCAGTAGAGTTTTGTTTTTCATTATATTTTTGTTCCGCTTATTGGTTTGCTCTGGAAGTATAATATGAAATTTGAAAAATGCCTCTTTAACTTTTTTATCGTACGGTGTAGAAATAAGTTGCAGGCTTGTTACCAAAAGGTATAATGCATCAATATCGAGATGAACAATAGATTATCTTGCTGTTTGCTAAAGGAATTAGCGATTTAATGTGCTTTGAATACGTTGGTGTTCAGGTACGTGGCTGTAGTACTCAAATGGAATTGAGGTTGTATTATGTTAAGAAAATTTTCTACTTACCGTCCACATCAGGTGGCGCGTTTCGTTAAAGTCCTGTTCAAAGGCCAGTTTGCTATAGAGGGTATCGGAGAGTTTCGCTTCGACCAAGGCAAGGTGCTTCTTCCTGAAGTTTCAGACAAACAAAAGCTAACGATTTTTAAAGAGGTTAACGGCACCATTGCTGCGCTGCCGGTGTAACTGACTGTTATAGATTTGCATTTCGTCAAATAGATTTCCATTAAAAAAGGGCTTCCTAGCGGAAGCCCTTTTTTAATGGATGTTGTTCTAGTTTGTATGCCTAATACCAATCGTAGTAAATAACTGTTCATCCTAGCTGGTTAAAACACTCGATAACATCGTTAGAAATTTTGATTGTAGAATAACTACTTATCAAAAATTTCTGCCTTGTTCTCAAGCATTTTTCCTGCGCTATTTATGATCACTTACTTACTGTGATTGGTATAACACATTATTGCGGAGGGAAGCACACACCTGTTCCACCCAATCCACAATAACCATTCGGATTTTTAGCTAGGTATTGCTGGTGGTAGGTTTCTGCGAAAAAATATTTTCCAGCAGGCAGAACTTCCGTTGTGATTTCGTTGCCCAAAGATTCAGTCATTGCTCGTTGGTATTCACGTTTAGAGTGCTCAGCGATAGTCTGTTGTTCTTCGCTGAAGGTGTATATCGCAGAACGGTATTGAGTCCCTAAATCGTTGCCTTGGCGCATCCCTTGAGTTGGGTCATGACGCTCCCAAAAGGTTTCAAGTACTTGAGCGAGAGATGTTTGTTCGCTATCAAAAATGACACGAACGACTTCGGTATGGCCAGTTTGTCCGCTACATACCTGCTCATAAGTGGGGTTAATTGTGTATCCACCAGCGTAGCCAACAGATGTTGAAATAACGCCGTTCAACTGCCAGAACAAACGCTCAGCTCCCCAGAAGCATCCCATACCAAGTAGGACTTCTTGTTGAGAACCCGTAGGAGCATTGAGCAAGTCAGTTTGATTGACGAAATGGCGCTCAGTGATTCGGATTGGGTCAGCATTTCCCGGTAATGCGGTTGCTGCGGAAACCAGTTGTTGTTTGTTTAGCATGTTATATTCCTTTTCGCATACGTTTACCGCGTTAGTTAACATTAGATCTAGGTTTATATTAACTGGAGGCTCATATTAACGGCCGGTTAATATTGATTAAGTCTTTACATTAGACCGTGTTATTGCCGGATTTATTGCAGACTCAATGTCGTTTTAGCGGTATGATTTCTTTTCACTTATTAACGTATTGATAACTTCTTCACCAATTAAACATGATAAGAAAAACTTTACCAGTTCTGATTGGCACTCTACTGTCATCGACGCTCGCTTTTGCTGACGTTTCCCTTGATATTAAAGGGTTGGATGGCGCGCTTGCAGATAATGTGGATGCTTATCTGAGTGCGATTCCTGAAGAAGAGTATTCGGTCTCATTAAGATTTCAATCTCGCTTGGAGTCGATGATCAACGAAGCGTTGAATGCATTAGGCTACTACCAACCTAATATCACATTTACTCATTCTGAAGATGATACCGAATTGACTGTTACGGTTGAGCCGGGAGAGCCGGTTGTTATTTATGCTTCAGATATTGTTCTGACTGGTGAAGCCAAAGATGATCCTGATTTTTTGGCCTTAATAGCTAAGAGCAAGTTGTCTAAAGGTTCGATTTTGAATCATGGTAACTATGACTCTTTAAAATCATCGATCCGCAATCTTGGATTAGCGAAAGGTTACTTCGATGGGGCGTATGATCTTAGCAAACTAGAAGTCGCTCCTGAATTAAACCGCGCTTATGTCCGCCTTCATTATAACAGTGGTATTCGTTATCACTTTGGCTCTACTCAGGTTACTGGTAGCCAAATAGAAGAAGAGAAGGTGCAGTCACTTAAACCATTTGAAGATGGCGAACCTTACTCGATAACCAAAGTTGGTGAATACAACCAAAACCTTTCCAATACGGATTGGTTCTCTTCAGTCTTTGTTGAGCCTGATTTAAGTCAATTGGGTGAAGGTCGAGAAATTCCGATGAAGGTAAGCCTTGCTCCGCAAGCGCGGAACCAAATTGAAACGGGTATCGGTGTATCAACAGACTTGGGTGTAAAAGGTACCCTTAAATGGAAGAAACCTTGGGTTAATGAGAAAGGTCATAGTTTTAATAGTAGTTTATCGATCTCCAAGCCTGAGCAGACGATTACGGCGGCTTATAAAATCCCATTGGATGACGTGCTTAATGACTACTATCAAATTAAGTATGGAATGAAGAATCTGGATAACCGTGATACCAAGAGTTTGGAGTCAAACTTAGCCTTAGAAAGGTACTGGCGTCTAGATAATGGTTGGCAACGCACGGTATTCATTCGATACCTAGTCGAAAACTATAAACAAGGTTTACAAGACGATTTGGCGCAGTTTGTGTTGCCAGGTGTCTCTTTCTCACGCACTCGAACCCGAGGCGGTTCAATGCCGATGTGGGGCGATAAACAAACCATCATGGTTGAAGCGGCTGATGATACCTTGTTATCTGAAACCCAAGTCGTACGTTTTCAAGGGCAAACCGCATGGATTCGAAGCATTGGTAATAACCACCGAGGTTTAACCCGCCTTCAATTCGGCGGAAACTTTGCGGACGAATTTGATAAGTTATCTCCTTCTTTAAGATTTTTTGCGGGTGGTGATAATAGCATCCGTGGTTATGGCTATGAGTCTATCTCTCCTCGAGATGAAAGTGGCGCACTAACGGGGGCGAAATTCATTGCAACCAGTTCGTTTGAATACCAATATCGCTTAGTTGGGAATTGGTGGGGAGCGGCTTTCTACGATATTGGTGATGCATTCAATGACACGCCAGAGTGGAAACATGGTACTGGTGTCGGGATTCGTTGGGCGTCCCCCGTCGGTCCTGTGAGTTTAGATTTTGCTTGGGGTCTAGATGCGAAAAAAGGTGATGAGTTCCAACTGCACTTTAGTTTAGGGCCAGAATTATGATCAAAGTGGTGGGTAAGTGTATAAAGTGGGCGTCGATTTCATTGACGTCTATTTTGTTATTGTTGATAGCCCTACTAGGTTTTGTTTTGTTCACCAATTCGGGGTTGAACACTGTGTTGTGGGGCGCTGAAAAAGCATTGCCACAACTGAAAGTGGAAAGTACTAAAGGCGCTCTTTTCCCAAGCTTTACGCTTAATAATGTCCAGTTCAAAGATGATAGCCTGCATATCGATACCAAGGTTGAAAATTTGGTATTGGCGATCAATCCGCGCTGTCTGCTTGACCCTAAAGTATGTGTTGACCGCTTAGCAATTCAAGGGCTGGACTTTGCACTTACTGAATTGCCACCAGCTTCTACAGAAGAGGCAGAACCTACTCCGCCCGTAACATCGGTAAAAACACCACTACCAATCGTCATTAATCGAATCGCTTTATCTGATATCAAACTGAATATCTTAGGTCATGAAATTGAATGGGGTTTGTTCTCTACTGCCCTGAGTATGCAGGGGGAAAAGCTGACAGTATCGCCAACCTTATTCAATGATCTTAAGGTTAAACTTGCAGAGTCTACTGAAGATCCACAATCAGAAATTGTCGAGCCAGATACTGCAACTAAGACAGCTATCGAGTTGCCTGAAGTTTGGATTCCTTTACAGATTGTGTTGGAGCGTTTTGATCTCAACCGTTTCACTCTAGAACAAGAAGCGCCAATTGTTGTGAATCACCTCGGGTTAGAAGCTCGCGCGGGTAAACACACGGTTGACGTTTCCAGTCTCGAACTCGATATGCCACAAGCAAGCGCGAACCTAACGACGAAGGTTGAGCTCAAGGGCGGCTATCCGCTAGAGCTTTCTTTGGGGGCGTTGGTGAAAGAAACCGATCTTGCTGGTCAGAAACTGTCTCTGAAAGCACAAGGCAGCGTGGCTAAGTTAAGCCTAGAGTCTCAGTTCTCCGAATTGATTGAGGCAAAGTTGTCTGGGGATATTCAACCCTTAGAACCGACTCTGCCATTTGACCTTCTTTTAGAGGGAGGTAAAGCGCAATGGCCTTTGACAGGTAAAAGTGACTACCAAGCTGCAATTGAGAAATTCAAAGCCGATGGTTCATTAGATGGTTTTAATGTGCAGCTTAAAGCTGAAGCCGATGGTAAGGAGATACCTGCCTTAACAATAGATCTACAAGGTAAAGGCACCACGGAACAGATTGAACTTGAACGCTTGAAACTGAATACCTTGGGTGGCGAACTAAATGGTGTAGTTAAAGCTAACTGGAAGAAGCTCGTTAATTGGCAAGCCGATGTGACGCTCAAAGACATACAACCGGGTCTGCAGTGGCCAGAAGCCGAGGGTAACATTAGCGGAAGCATCGTAACTTCGGGTGAACTGACACAAGCGGGTGGTTGGGCGATTGAACTACCTAAGCTCGATATCGAGGGGATCCTACGAGAATACCCTCTGGATATCAAAGGGCAGTTGTCAGCGTCAGATCGCAGCGCGAGCGGTGAACCTAAACTGAAAACCAGTGGTTTGAGCTTGGCTCACGGTGTTAATTCGATTAAGGCTCAAGGGCAACTGGATAAGCAATGGGGTATGGGCGTTGCGATTAATTTTCCACAGTTAGATAAGAGTGTTCCAGAGCTGACGGGTAAAGTGATGGGTAATATCCAGCTTAGTGGCCCAACGAAAGAGCCAAAGGTCGATCTCGCACTTAATGTTGATAAGGTCGATTGGAATAACGAAGCAACACTAGAATCCTTATCGCTTAATGGCTCAGTGGTTCCTCTGCCATTGCCTGAAGCTCAAGCCGATCTTGTATTGAAAGCTAAGAACTTAACCTATCAAGAACAAAATGTGGAAAGCATTGATTTAACCGTGAATGGCGGTGAGAAGCAGCATACCGTAACACTTGATGTGATATCCGATATAGTGTCGACCAGTTTGGCTATCTCTGGAGAATTGATTCAGAAGCCTTCTCTTATTTGGGATGGGTCGTTAGACAGAGTCAGAATTACCACTCAACAGGGACCTTGGGTATTAGACCAACCCGTTGCGATTAAGGCGGATGTCGATAAGCAGTATGCCGACGTTCAAGCGCACTGTTGGAAGCAATCGGGTTCGAGCGTGTGTCTGGATGAGGATATCCGCGCTGGAAAGTCAGGTGAGGCCAAACTGGGCGTTAACCAATTCGACTTTGAGCAGATCCAAGCCCTCATGCCTAAAGAAACGCAATTACAGGGTTTAGTCAATGCGACCGCTCATGCCAAATGGTCGGAACAAGGTGAACCTGAGGTGACGGTAAGCGTCGATATGCCGAAAGGTCAGGCTGTTCAACAAGTTGGTGAGCCAATCACACTCGGTTGGGAAAGCGTTGCATTGAATGCACAGTTGAAAGACAACCAACTGAACGCCGACTTTAAACTGGATGTTTCCGACAATGGTGACCTGTCTGGCTCGGTGTCGTTACCAGACATTCTCGCAGAAGACAAAATGGTCGATGCGGCAATTAAGCTGACAACTTTCCATCTGGACTTCTTACAGCCAATCCTCGGCGAATACAACCTGTTGAAGGCCGATCTTGAGAGTGACCTACAGGTAAAAGGCTCTTTGATGCATCCTCAAGTCTTTGGTCAATTCTCTGTTGATGGTATTCAAGTCAAAGGCGATGTCACACCAGTCGATATTAAAGATGGTCGTATTGACCTCGATTTTGACGGCTACAGCGCGAAGTTAGATGCCAATGTTGAAACACCCGATGGTCACCTTGATATCGAAGGCTCCGGGGATTGGCAGGATCTTAAAGCATGGCACTCTAATGTCAGAGTGTTTGCCGACGAGTTGATGGTTGATATTCCGCCTATGGTTAAGGTGAAGGTCGTGCCTGACATGACCATTGATGTCACTCCAGAGCTTGCAAAAATTACGGGTGATATCGCATTACCGTGGGGACGTATCGTTGTCGAAGACTTACCACCGTCAGCGGTCGGCGTCTCTTCTGATCAAGTTATCTTGAATAAAGATCTTGAGCCAGAGAGCGAAGACACGATTCCATTCAATGTGATGACCAATATTAATATCTCCATTGGTGATGACTTTAAATTGTCAGCATTCGGTCTTGAAGGCGACTTGGTTGGTAAGCTCAATGTGGCTCAAAAAGACCAAGGTCCTTTTATCACAGGTGAGGTAAACATCGTCGATGGTACTTACCAATCCTTTGGACAAGATCTCTTGATCAAAGAAGGTAAGATTCTAATGAATGGTCCTCCAGATCAGCCATATGTAGCGATCAATGCGATACGTAACCCTGATAATACTCAGGATGATGTGACAGCTGGTATTCGAGTGACAGGCCCGGCGACAGAGCCGACCATCGAAATTTATTCTGATCCTGCGATGCCGCAAGCCAATGCGTTGTCTTATATTTTGCGTGGTCAAGATATTGATGGTGAGTCGAATGGTTCAATGACAACGACCTTAATTGGCTTAAGCTTGGCGAAGAGCGGCAAGGTTGTCGGCGAAATTGGTGAGGCTTTTGGCGTACAGGACTTGCAACTGGATACTGCAGGCTCTGGAGATGATTCCCAGGTTACGGTCAGCGGCTACATTCTCCCTGGTTTACAGGTGAAGTATGGCGTAGGTATCTTTAACTCGTTAGGTGAGTTTACTGTTCGTTATCGATTGATGCAGGATCTCTATGTTGAAGCCGTATCGGGGCTAGACAGTGCCGTGGATCTTCTCTATCAATTTGAATTCGAGTAACACTTGAGTCGTGATTGATTAGCGGATGACGAATGCTGAGGAGGGGTTATGCAGCAACTTGTTTTTGTTTATGGAACCTTGAGGCAAGGTCAGTCCAACCACCACTATTTGCAGCAGTGTGAGTGCTTAGGAAGATTTGACACCCCTGAGGAATACGCTCTTTTTGATTTAGGTGCCTATCCAGCGATGATTTCTGGAAAGAAAAATGTCGTTGGCGAGGTCTATATCATTAACGACGAAGTCTTGGCGTCGCTCGATCGGCTAGAAGATGTTCCTGTTGAGTATCGTCGCGAGAAAATAGAGACTATATTTGGATTAGCATGGGTATATTTGTATCAGCTTGATCTAACGGCTAATAAAGAAATATTTTCGGGTGATTGGTGTAAGCGGGACAACCCGTAATAGTTATCTATCCGTAACATCTATGTATTCTGAGTTGTCGAACAAAAAGCCAGCATGTAAATGCTGGCTTTTTTAATGGCGTTAACTTGAAAAATAAGCGAGACGGTTAGTCTCGGTTAAGTTCAAGGAACTCTTCTACTTTTTTCACCATGTTCTTAGAACCGACAAAGAAAGGCACACGTTGGTGCAGTTCTGTTGGTTTTATATCCATGATGCGTTGGGCGCCATCGGAGGCAATACCGCCAGCTTGCTCCATGATGAAGGCTATTGGGTTGCACTCGTACAGCAGACGCAGTTTACCTTGAGGGTGGCTTTGCGTACTCGGGTATAAGTAGATACCGCCTTTCAGAAGATTACGGTGGAAATCTGATACTAGAGAACCGATGTAACGTGATGTGTAAGGGCGGTTGTCGCTTGGCTCATTTTCTTGGCAGTACTTGATGTACTTTTTAACACCCGTAGGGAAGCGAATATAGTTACCTTCGTTGATGGAATAAATCTTACCTTCATCAGGGATCATCATGTTTTCATGAGACAGACAGAAGGTGCCCAGAGATGGGTCGTAGGTGAAGCCATTTACACCTGCACCAGTTGTGTAAACAAGCATAGTTGAAGAGCCGTAAATTACGTACCCCGCGGCTACTTGCTTGTGTCCTGGCTGTAGGAAGTCTTCTTGTGTTGGTGGGGTACCAACAGGCGATACTCGACGATAGATAGAGAAGATTGTACCAACAGATACATTGACATCGATGTTTGAAGAACCATCAAGTGGGTCCATCAGAACGACGTATTTTGCGTTTTTGTTGAGCTCTTTATTGAAGGCGACAGCTTCGTCTTCTTCTTCACTTGCAACACCACAAACTTGATCACGAGCTTCTAGAGCCGCTTTAAACTTGTCGTTCGCGTAAAGGTCTAGCTTTTGCTGTTCTTCACCTTGAACGTTGTCTGTACCAACAGCGCCAGTGATGTCGACTAGACCAGCCTTGTTGATCTCACGGTTAACAATTTTTGCAGCAAGTCGAATAGACGACAAAAGGGATGATAGATCACCGCTTGCATGGGGGAAGTCACTCTGTTTCTCAACAATGAACTCACCAAGGGTGCGCATCTCAGACATGTTATTTCCTTAAACTTCTCTCAATATTAGGGGGATTTGAGCACTATAGAATTTGCCTCTTACTCGGGCTTTATTCATCTAGACGCCTACTTAAATTCTAAAGGTTAGATCTTTTTAATGGTAATGAACTAAGCGACGCAGATCTCACTTACTATGTCGACTAAATTTGTTTTGCATTGCTACTCGCTTTTAATCGCCATTTAATGATAATGAGTGCAGTAGTTTGATTTAGACATGGTTCATTTAGCCAAGCGTTTGGAAGCAATTTATGCATATTCATATCTTAGGAATTTGTGGCACCTTCATGGGAGGTGCTGCGGTATTGGCTCGTCAATTAGGTCACAAGGTTACCGGTAGTGACGCGAATGTTTATCCACCAATGAGCACTTTGCTGGAGTCTCAAGGGATTGAAATTATTGAAGGGTTTGACCCAAGCCAGTTAGAACCAAGGCCAGATCTCGTGGTGATTGGTAATGCGATGAGTCGTGGCAACCCGTGTGTTGAGTATGTATTGGATAACAACCTTAGATACACTTCAGGGCCGCAATGGTTGCAAGAGTTCTTGTTGCATGATCGTTGGGTATTAGCGGTATCGGGAACGCATGGCAAGACAACGACATCGAGCATGCTGGCTTGGATTTTAGAAGACTGTGGCTATGCGCCTGGCTTCTTAGTGGGCGGCGTGTTGGGTAACTTTGGTATCTCTGCTCGCCTTGGTGAAAGCATGTTCTTCGTGGTCGAAGCCGACGAATACGACAGTGCTTTTTTTGATAAACGATCTAAGTTCGTTCACTACCACCCAAGAACCTTGGTAATGAATAACCTCGAGTTCGATCATGCTGACATCTTCGATGATCTTGAGGCGATTAAGCGTCAGTTCCACCACTTAGTGCGCACTGTGCCAGGTAATGGCCGAATTTTCTCTCCTAAAGAAGATACGGCGATTCAAGATGTTTTATCTCGCGGATGCTGGAGTGAGACAGAATCGAGTGGTGAACAAGGTGATTGGGATGCCAAGAAGCTGGTTAAAGACGGGTCTCAATTTGGAGTGTACTTCCAAGGCGAATGCGTAGGAACTGTCGACTGGAATTTGGTTGGCGACCATAACGTCAATAATGCTTTGATGGCGATTGCAGCTGCGCGACATGTAGGGGTGACACCTGATTTAGCGTGTGAATCGTTGGCGAAGTTCATCAACACCAAACGTCGTCTAGAGTTTAAAGGCGAAGTGGCAGGCGTTTCTGTCTATGACGATTTTGCTCATCACCCAACGGCAATTGAACTTACGCTGAGCGGTTTACGTAATAAGGTCGACACGAAAAAAATAATTGCCGTTTTAGAGCCTCGTTCTGCCACAATGAAACGTGGAGTGCACAAAGAAACGCTGGCTGATTCGTTGAAGCAAGCGGATTCTACTTACTTATTCCAACCCGATAACATTGATTGGTCAGTACAAGACGTCGCCGATGCGTGTCACCAACCCGCGCACGTGAGTGATAACATGGATGCATTCGTTGCTAAAATTGTCTCTGAGGCACAAGCGGGTGACCAAATCTTGGTAATGAGTAATGGTGGCTTTGGTGGTATTCACCAGAAACTGTTGGATGGATTGGCACTCAAAGGCTAACGCATCCTCGACCTTATAATTTGAAGTAATTGAGAACATGACAAAACACGATAAAGCGATAACTCTGGCTTTCACTGGCGCATCCGGTGCGCCTTATGGCCTGCGTTTACTTGAATGCCTTTTGGCCGCCGATTATCAGGTCTACTTGCTGATATCATCGGCAGCGCGAGTGGTGTTGGCGACCGAGCATGAACTTAAGTTACCTGCTGGGCCAGATGCTGCGAAACAAGCTTTGGTTAAGCATTTAGATTGCGACCCAGAAAAGCTGGTGGTGTGTGGCAAAGATGATTGGTTCTCACCGGTTGCATCTGGTTCAGCAGCACCGAAGCAGATGGTGGTGTGTCCATGCTCTGCAGGAAGCTTGGCATCGATTGCTCATGGCATATCAGATAACTTAATCGAGCGTGCAGCCGACGTGGTTATGAAAGAGCGAGGACAGTTGTTGTTGGTGGTTCGTGAGACGCCATTTTCTACGTTGCATTTAGAGAATATGCACAAACTCTCGACCATGGGCGTGACGATCATGCCTGCAGCTCCGGGTTTTTATCATCAACCTAAGTCGATTGAAGACCTGGTCGACTTTATGGTGGCACGCATTCTAGACCATCTTGGTATCGAGCAAGGTTTAGTGCCACGTTGGGGTTACGATCAACGTAATTGATCCAAACTTGATGGCTTATTGTTAAAAATCAAATTACAATCCTGAATACTCATCGGGGAGCGAACCATTCAAATAATGAATGCGAGCTGAGATCAAGCAGACACTTGGGACCCGTAAACCTGAACCAGATAATGCTGGCGTAGGAATTGAGTTAGGAACAACCTCTACCGTTCTCCTCCCTCAAACCTGTGCCGCTCAGACCATGGAGAGCGTCCAGTGAAATTAACATTAACAACTCTTGCTGTTACTACAGCCATCTCTTTTTCTGCCTTCGCAGCAGACAACACCTTAACGGTTTACACTTACGACTCTTTTGCTGCGGATTGGGGCCCTCGTCCTGCCGTTGAAAAAGCATTCGAAGAAAAGTGTGGTTGTGATGTGAATTTTGTCGCGTTAGAAGATGGTGTGTCTATTCTAAACCGCTTACGTCTTGAAGGTGGTAACAGCAAAGCTGACATCATCTTAGGCCTAGATAATAATCTCATGGCTGAAGCGAAATCTACAGGCTTATTGGCTGAGCACAGTGTTGATACATCATCTGTGACGCTTCCTAACGGTTGGAACGACAGTACCTTTGTTCCTTATGATTTTGGTTACTTTGCGTTTATCTATAACAAAGAGAAGCTAGCAAACCCGCCAAAGAGCCTGAAAGAACTGGTTGAGCAGCGTGATGACCTCAAGGTTATCTATCAAGATCCACGTACATCAACACCAGGCCAAGGCATGATGCTTTGGATGAAGTCGGTTTACGGTGATGAAGCAACTGCAGCATGGAAGAAGCTTGCTCAGAAAACGGTTACTGTGACTAAAGGCTGGTCTGAAGCTTACTCTATGTTCCTAGAAGGAGAGTCTGATTTAGTGTTGTCTTACACAACTTCTCCGGCTTATCACATTATTGCAGAAAGTGATTCTAAGTACGCAGCTGCAAGCTTTGAAGAAGGTCATTACACTCAAGTTGAAGTGGCAGCCAAGGTAAAAGGTAGCAAGAACGAGAAACTTGCTGATGAGTTTATGGCGTTTATTCTAAGTGACGAATTCCAATCAGCGATGCCAACGGGCAACTGGATGTACCCAGTGACGGACATCGAACTACCAAAAGGGTTCGAGCAGTTAACGGTACCGCAGAAAGCTCTGAGCTTTACGCCTGAAGAAATTGCCGCTAAGCGCAAGCCTTGGATTCGCGAATGGCAGAGTGCACTTACTTTTTAACTTACTATTAAAAAGATGAGCGTCCTGTACTTAAAGGCTCATTCGTGATGTTTGGAATGAGCCATTTACGGTAAATAATTAATTTATGATAAAGAAAACACCTAAGGTCGGGATCTGGGTTGCGATACTCATTACCGCCTTCGTGGTTTCAGCAGTTGGGGCATTGCTTAGCAATGCCCCTTCTCTTGATATCAGCCAAGTATGGTCAGATCCTTACTATTGGCATGTAACGAAATTCAGTTTTTATCAAGCGATACTCTCAACTGTGCTGAGTGTTGGCTTTGCTATACCCGTTGCTCACGCTCTGTGTCGCAGGCAATTTTTTGGACGAGCTTTGTTGTTAAGACTGTTCGCGTCGACTTTGGTTCTGCCTGTGTTAGTCGGTGTCTTTGGCTTGCTCGCGATTTATGGGAATAGTGGTTGGTTAGCTAAATTTTTGGCTAACTTCGACATTGAATTACCATTCTCGATTTATGGTTTGAATGGCATTTTGCTGGCGCACGTTTTCTTTAACCTGCCTTATGCTAGCCGTTTACTTTTACAAGCTTTAGATACCGTACCTGCCGAGCAGCATAAGCTTTGTGCTCATTTGGGTATGAGTCATTGGAACAAATTCAGATGGGTTGAATGGCCTCGTTTAAGACAGCAACTGCCACATGTGTGTGGTTTGGTCTTTATGCTGTGTTTTACCAGCTTTGCTACCGTGATGGCACTAGGCGGTGGACCTAAATCAACCACTATCGAACTCGCTATTTATCAGGCGATTAAATTCGACTTTGACCTGCAGGCTGGTGCCTTGCTCGCTATATGGCAAATGCTGCTGTGTGGTGTGTTAGCTGTGAGCATTCAGCGCCTATCGAAACCTATTTCAGTGACAGCCAGTCAATTGTCGGAAGAGAAATATTTGGTTAAGGACTGCTGGTGGTCAAAAGCTTGGGATAGCTTTTGGATCATCACCGTCTCAATGCTGGTATTGCCGCCATTAGCTATGGTTATCGTCAGTGGCATTAACTCGCAGGCATTAATCGTACTGAGCAGCGAGCCGTTTTGGGCTGCGTTAATTACCTCGGTTAAAGTCGCGTCATTAGCAAGTGTTATCGCTGTTGGTATTGGTATCGCCATACTGCTGACTAGTCGAGCATGGCGTTTACAGAACAAGAATTTTCGAGCCGATAAAATCGAGTTGATTGGCACTATTATCTTAGTGACTCCAGGGCTTGTGATCAGTACGGGGCTCTTCTTATTACTGCGTTCATTCACCGATGTTTTCAGCTTAGCTTTCTTTATCGTGATTGCAGTAAACAGTTTAATGGCGCTTCCTTACGTAATTAAAACCTTGGCTCAACCTATGCTGCATTTGTCTCAGCAATATCAGTATGTGTGCGCAAGTTTGGGAATGATTGGTTTTACGCGTTTTAGGCTAGTGGAGTGGCGCGCATTGCGTAAACCGATGGCACAAGCCTTCTCGATCAGCTTTATGTTGGCAATGGGTGACTTAAGCGCGATTGCTTTGTTTGGTAGCCAAGATTTTAGAACTCTGCCTTTGTACCTATTCCAATTATTAGGCAGCTATCAAATGGAAGCTGCAGCTGTGGTTTCCGTGAGCTTATTGTTACTGAGTGTTGGCAGCTTTAGCCTGATTGAATTTTTATTTACTCGAAGATCTAAGCTCGATGCTAAAGAGTTGAGGAACCGATGATGTTAGTGATGAAAGATGTGGACTACCACTATCACAGAGAGTTGTTTTGCTTTGATTTTCAAGCTGAGCAGGGCGATATTGTTGCGCTTATGGGGCCAAGTGGCGCAGGTAAATCAACGCTGTTGGCACTGGTTGCTGGGTTTATTGAGCCCACTTCGGGTGAGATCTCTGTAGCGGGACAATCACTGATTGGCAAAGAAGCACATCAGCGTCCATTAGCGATGTTGTTTCAAGAGCACAATTTGTTTGCCCATCTCACCGTACGTGAAAATATTGGCTTAGGCTTGCATCCAGGGTTAAAGCTTACGGCAACCCAAAAGCACGAAGTCGAACAGGCCGCTACACAAGTGGGTGTCGCGGAGTATTTAGATAGATTGCCTGAGCACTTATCGGGCGGTCAACGTCAGCGTGTCGCGTTAGCTCGATGCTTTGTTCAGCCTCATGATATTTGGCTGCTTGATGAACCTTTCTCTGCGCTTGACCCTTTGCTTCGTGAGGAAATGCTTAACCTTGTTAGGCGATTAGCCGCCGAGCGAAACATTACGGTATTGATGGTTACTCACCACTTAGGTGATGCACGCAGTATCGCAAATAAGTTCGTTTTTGTAGCGCTAGGTAAGGTGTTGGTTGCAGACTCGATAGAGACACTGACGGCTGAACATCCACAGCAAGAGCTAAGCTCGTTTGTTAAAGCGGGTGAATGATGATTTTTTCACTCCTGTGAGTACTTATTGATATTGAGAGCTTCTTGATATCGAGTGCGTCAAAAACAAAAAGACCTAGCATGCGCTAGGTCTTTTATTATCTTTCTGATTAAAGGGCGGCGAAGATTAGTCGCCTAGCTTTAGCTCTTTTAAGATTTGGAATATTTCACGAGAAGACTTAGCCGGTTTATTTGCCGCTTTCTCTTTGTTAGCTTGACGAGCGAGCTGACGAAGACGTTGACGGTCAGCTTCCGGGTACATTTCCATAACGTCTGAAATGGCCGCATCGCCTTCTGCAACAACACGATCACGCAGTTGTTCTAGTTTGTGCAGTTCAACTGTTGCTTGAGAGTGTTTGTTGCGAATCTTATCTAAAGCCGCTTGAATTGGCTCTGGATCGACACTGCGCATTACTTTACCAATGTATTGAAGTTGACGGCGCTTCGCTTCATTTTTAAAGCGTTGTGCATCTTTAATCGCTTGTGCCAAATCTTCAGACAGCGGAAATTTGTCTAATACAGAAGGCTTTAGGTCAACAAGCTCTTCTCCCAGCTTTTGCAGGGCGTCCATGTCCGTTTTCATTTCTGTCTTACTTACCCAGATGATTTCTTCTTCTGGTTCCCATGGGGCTTTTTGGTTTTTGCGAGCCATCTTTTCTGCCTATGTCACTATCTCAAACGAATATATTGCCTATTTTAGCAAGAATCTTGGGGAGAAAGCGAAATTCTTGTTATCCTACGTAATATTGACCTAAAAAATTAGAATAGATATGGATGTAAAACAGCAAGTCGCCCAACAACGAGTTGAGCTAGAAGCCGCAGTAGCTAAAGCGTTGGATATGGCATCAGTGAGTGCAGACGCCGCTGAGGTTGCTATTACTAAGTCAACGGGTTTAAGTGTTTCAACACGTATGTGTGAAGTGGAAAACGTTGAATTTAATAGTGATGGTGCTCTAGGTATTACTGTTTACCGCGGTCAGAAAAAAGGCAGCGCATCTACATCTGATCTGAGTGAGAAGGCAATTGCTCAAACAGTCGCGGCTGCGCTTGATATCGCTCAGTACACTTCTGAAGACCCGTTTGCTGGTCCTGCAGCAAAAGAATACATGGTAAAAGAAATTCCAGACTTGGATCTTTTCCACCCAGATGAACCAAACTCTGACTATGCCGCTGAGATTGCGATTGCAGCTGAGAAGCAAGCTCTAGCTTATAGCGATAAGATCAAGCAAAGTGATGGTGCAAGCTACGACAGCCATTATGGCGTTAAAGTTTATGGTAACAGCCATGGCTTACTAGCTAGCTACGCATCAAGCCGCCATAGCACGAGCTGCTGTGTGATTGGACAAGGCGCTAACGGTGAGATGGAGCGAGACTACAGCTATACCGTTGCACGTCACCGTGATGAGCTATGGACGCCTGAGCGCGTAGGTCAAGAAGCAGCAGAAAAGACAATTAGCCGTTTGGATGCGAAAAAGCTACCAACAGGCCAATACCCAATCATGTTTGCTAACGATGTCGCGACTGGCTTGATTGGCCACCTTGTGATGGCGATCAGTGGTGGTAACTTATACCGTAAGTCATCGTTCTTATTGGATCACCTAGGTCAGAAAATTCTACCTGATTGGTTTAACATTTCTGAGCGTCCTCATATCTTACGTGGTTTGGCTTCAAGCCCATTCGATAGCGAAGGTGTGTTCACTCAAGATCGTGAAATCATCACTGATGGTGTGTTAGCAACTTACCTGCTAACCAGTTATGCCGCACGTAAAATGGATATGACACCAACAGGTCATGCTGGTGGTATTCATAACTGGTTCGTTAAATCAACGGGTCAAAACTTTGAGCAGATGCTAAAAGAACTAGGCACCGGCTTCCTTGTGACTGAAGTAATGGGTCAAGGCGTGAATACCGTGACCGGTGATTATTCACGTGGCGCAGCAGGTTTCTGGGTTGAGAATGGAGAAATCCAATACCCAGTATCTGAAGTGACGATCGCGGGTAACCTAAAAGACATGTTCACTCAGATTGTTGCGGTTGGTAACGATGTTGAAACGCGTTCACAAATTCAAACGGGCTCTATCTTGCTTGAGTCGATGAAAGTCGCGGGTGAGTAATGAAGTTAGCGCCAATATGATGAATTAAAAAAGGGAGCCGATGGCTCCCTTTTTGTTTTCTGTATTTCGCCAAAAATAGGCTAGCTGCTTATGATAACTAGATTAGTATGGTTGCTAAGCCTAAGAACACCGATAGGCCAATAACATCGGTTACTGTGGTCAGTGCCATACCGCCTGCCAATGCCGGGTCGATATTCATCTTTTTCAGCATTACCGGGATGGTTACACCGGCGATACCAGCGACAATCAAGTTGGTCATCATCGCTGCTGAGATGATGCCTCCCAGTATCCAGTTACCTTTCCAAGCAACCACAATACCACCAATGATAACAGCCCATAACACGCCGTTTAGGAAGCCGATGGCCGCCTCTTTGAGTAGTAGTTCGCGTTTGTTACTGTCACCGATATGACCGAGTGCTAAACCACGAATCACAAGCGCAACGGTTTGGTTACCAGCAACCCCGCCCATTGAAGGTACGATAGTCATTAGAACCGCAATCGCTGCCATTTGGTCGAGTGTTGCTTCAAACATATTGGATACAGATGCAGCAGCAAGTGCAGCGAGTACGTTGGCACCCAACCAGACACTACGACGACGAGCAGATTTTACGACTGGAGCGAAGGTATCTTCGTCATCGTCCATACCCGCCATGCTCATCATTGAGTGCTCGGCGTCTTCACGGATAACATCAACCACGTCATCGATAGTGATACGACCAACAAGATGCTGGTTACTATCAACAACGGGTGCAGAAACCCAATTACGACGTTCGAACAGACTGGCAATATCGGAAGCACTGGTTTCAACCGCGATCGCTTCGTCAGCATCTTCCATCACTTCGGAAACCGGAACATCGGGCTGAGTCGTTACTAGTGTGGTAAGCGATAGGTTACCGATCAGACGTTCTTCTTCATCAATAACATACAGAGCATCGGTTGCATCGGGCAATTCGCCACGCATACGCATATAGCGCAATACAACGTCGACATCGACGTCGCCACGAATCGTGATTACGTCGGTATTCATGATCGCACCCGCTGAATCTTCTGGATACGAAAGGGCGGTTTCTACTAATGCACGATCGACGGAGTCCATTTGAGAAAGGACTTCGCGAGAAACATCGTCGGGTAGGCTTCGAAGTACGTACGCGACGTCATCGGTTTCCATACCTTCTGTTGCTTCTGCCAAGGTTTCTGGTGCCATTTTCGACACAAGCGCATCTTTGACGTCTTCGTTTAGTTCATCAAGAATTTCACCGTAGTCTTCTGGATCGGTGAGTTGCCAGAGTACGTCACGACTTTTGCGAGGGGAGGCTTCTAAAAGGTGTGCAATATCTTCAGGTTCCATGTCCTGAAGTTGTCGACGTACGTGAACAAATCGGCCGTTTTCTAGGGCTTCGCTGACTTCTTGGAGGGTTTGGTGAGCTTGGTCGAATTCTAATTGCTCTGCCATATTTTCCTCCTATTTTTTTATTCTAACAATGCTTGGGATAGTAACTTAATTCTGGGGCTTATTTAAATCATAAACTTAGCTAGAACTAAGATTTAATACTGGTTGGTTCGAAGTTTGAGTCTTCAGTGTTGTGAGTGACTTGTTTTCGCTACTCACCTTCATCAAACTTGTCTTCAATGAGGTGGCAAACAGCATCAAGTGCTTGTTGTGAATCGGTGCCTGTAGCTTGGATCGTGATGTGTTGCCCTTGCGCTGATTCCAGCATAAGCAACCCCATCACACTGTCTGCAGTTGCGATTTTATCTTCTTCGCTATGGATCGTGATAGTTGCATCAAAACTTTGGGCAAGCTCAACCAATTTTACAGCTGCTCTAGCGTGAAGACCCAAGCGATTTTGGATCAGTACAGTTCGAGTTAATTCCATGGTTAGCCTTGTTGGTGCTTCTCTAGGGAGGCATGTCTGATTTGAACTTGATGACCGAGTTGTTCGAAGTATTCACCAATTTTCTGAGTTAGATAAACTGAGCGGTGTTTGCCGCCAGTGCAACCAATCGCGACCGTTAGGTAACTGCGATTATTCTTCTCTAACATGGGTAACCACTGCTCAACAAAGCCTTGAATTTGTTGCTTGAGTTCAAGAACTTCAGCGTGTTTCTCTAGGAAAGAGTGAATTGGAGCATCAAGTCCCGTCAATGGTCGTAGTGCCGGTTCCCAGTGAGGGTTTGGCAGAAATCGAACATCAAACACATAATCGGCATCACTTGGTAGGCCGAACTTAAAGCCGAAAGACTGAAAAACGATAATGAGTTCTTGTTTTTCTTTGCCCTCAACTTTGAAACGAACCTGTTCACTCAATTCGTAGAGGTTACAGTCACTGCTATCAATCACAATGCTGGCTTGCTCTACAAGAGGAGTCAGAAGTGTTTTTTCTAAATCAATCGCTTGTTCAAGAGAGAGTTTTTCTTGGCCGATCGATAAAGGATGAATTCTGCGTGTTTCGCTGTAGCGCTTGAGTAGCGTCTGTTTACTCGCGTCTAGAAATAAGACGTTTAGGTCTATATCTGTGGCGGCTTCTAACTGGTCTAGCGTTTCTGTAACTAACTGAGGCTCTTTTGGTAGGTTACGAATATCAATGCTAACAGCGACGTTTTGATTGATCTCGCGTACCGATTCGACGAAGTCGTTGAGCAGGTTTACTGGTAGGTTATCAACACAGTAATACCCCAAGTCTTCAAGAACTCGTAGCGCAACACTTTTCCCGGCTCCTGACTGGCCACTAACAACGATTAATCGCATGTTATTACTCGCAAGTTGGCACTTGAATCATGATGTCGTAAAGCTCTTGATCGCTTTGAGCATTACGCAACTGTTTAAGAGTCTGCTTGTCGTTAAGTCGCTCTGCCATACAAGAAAGGGTTTTCAGATGCTCTTTACATTGTTCACTAGGAACAAGTAGAGCAAACAGTAGATCAACTGGGCGGTTATCGATAGCATCAAATTCGATTGGGTCTTGGCATTGTATTAATACAGCAATCGCTTTATCACTGACATTCATGCGTGCATGGGGAATCGCAATACCGTTACCGATACCTGTACTGCCCATTTTTTCACGGCTCAGCATGCACTCAAACAGTTCTGTTGAATCTTGACCGCAGCTTTCTGCTGCGATTTGACTGATCAGCTCAAGGGCTCTTTTTTTGCTTGTGCATTGGACTGCACTTTTAGTGCAGTCCAATGAAAGTACTTCGCTTAATTGCATGTTAGTGACTACTTAGTTTTTCTTTGTGCTTGTTGAGTTGGCGAACAAGTTTATCAACCAATGAATCAATCGCGGCATACATGCTTTCATCTGTTGCTGTCGCATGAATTTCCCCTTGATTTATATGCAGGGTAGCTTCTGCGATTTGATTGATTTTCTCAACTTTTAAAACAACTTGAACACTATTGATATGATCAAAGAAGCGCTCAAGTTTGTCGAATTTGGTGTGAACATAGTCTTGCATTGAATCGGTAAGATCAACGTGATGGCCTTGAATATTGATTTGCATAGACTTTCCTTTTCAATTGGTTGCCAGGTTACAACTAAATTAATAGTTAACTAATCAATCGTTAATGAATAAAGAGCTAACTACTTTAGTTTATAGCAGGCGTTTACGCTGACTCGATGGGGCAATGCCCAGAGATTCACGGTATTTCGCTATGGTACGTCTAGCTACCTGAATTCCTTGGTCAGCCAGTAAAGCAGCAATCTTACTATCACTTAGAGGCTTTGCGGTATTTTCCGCTGCGACAAGCTTCTTAATGAGTGCGCGAATTGCTGTAGATGAACATTCACCGCCATTGTCAGTGCTGACATGGCTTGAGAAAAAGTACTTGAGTTCGAAGATGCCACGCGGTGTGTGCATGAATTTTTGAGTCGTCACACGAGAGATCGTGGATTCGTGCATATCAACAGCTAAAGCCACATCATTCAATACCATCGGCTTCATGGCTTCTGCGCCATGTTCGAAGAAACCGCGTTGATGTTCAACAATACACCGAGCGACTTTTAGTAGCGTTTCATTTCGGCTCTCTAGGCTTTTAATTAGCCATTTTGCTTCTTGCAAATTTGAGCGGATAAATTGGTTGTCAGCGCTACTGCCTTTGCTACTAAGGGCCGCATATTGTTGATTCACTTTTAGTTTTGGCACGCTATCTGGATTGATGGTGACCAACCATTTCCCAAGCTCTTTGAAGACGGATACGTCAGGAACCACATACTCGGTTTCGTCTGGCGTGATCTTACTGCCAGGGCGAGGGTCCAGCTGTTGGATTAATTGCAAAACTTCGCGTAGTTCCGCTTCTTTCAACTTAGTCTCTTTGATAACCAGTTTATAATCGCGATTGCCGAGTTGGTCGATATGGCTAGTAAGTACTAACTTAGCTTCGTTAAGCCAAGGGGTATCTTGTGGGAAGGTCGCCAATTGCAGTAACAAGCAATCTTGCAGATTCACAGAACCGACACCTAACGGATCAAACTGCTGAATTCGTTTACGAACGGCTTCAATTTCATCAAGCTCGATCTCTTCGTTGTCGAAGTTCTCAAGGATGTCTTCACAAGATACGGTCAGGTAACCGCGGTCATCGATAGCATCAATTAGCGCAAAAGCTATGCTGCGGTCAGTTTCAGTGAATGGTGTTAAATCGAGTTGCCAGAGCAGGTAATCGTATAGACTTTGTGTGGTTTCGCCTTGATAAACGGGCATGTCGTCATCAATCGCAATGCCAGTGTTACCTGTGTTTGCGCTGTAAACGTCTTCCCAAGTTGTATCGATTTCTAGTTCGTCGCCGATCTCTGATTTTTCGATCAAATCGGAGCTATCAGGTAAGTCTTGTTCTACTGTTTCAACTGTTTCTTTCTCGTCACTGCTAGGTTTTTCTTCCGATGTTGGCGTATCTTCATTGCCGTCTTCGACATCGAGTAGTGGGTTCGATTCAAGTGCTTCTTGAATCTCTTGTTGCAAATCCAAAGTAGACAATTGCAACAAACGAATCGCTTGTTGCAATTGAGGAGTCATTGCTAACTGTTGGCCTAGCTTAAGTTGTAATGAGGGTTTCATTCAGTGTTACTTACCTAGTTATTATTCTAAGAACTCTCGATACTCTCTATCTAATCATAGACGGAATTGTTCGCCTAGATAAACTTGTTTAACTTGTTCGTTATTGAGAACATCTTCAGGAGTTCCCTCAGCTATTAGATGCCCTTGACTTACGATGTAAGCTTTTTCACACACGTCTAATGTTTCACGAACGTTGTGGTCGGTAATCAAAACGCCTAAGCCGCGATCGCGTAAGTGAACAATGATTTTTTTGATATCGATAACCGATATAGGGTCAACACCGGCAAAAGGTTCGTCCAGAAGAATGAACTGAGGGTTTGCTGCTAGCGCACGAGCAATCTCAACACGGCGACGCTCACCACCTGACAAAGCCATACCATTACTCGCTCGAATATGTTGGATGTGGAATTCTTCGAGAAGATCTTCCAGCTTATCTTGACGTTGTGCGTTAGTCATCTCATCGCGCGTTTGCAAAACAGCCATGATGTTGTCTTCAACTGACAATTTACGAAAAATGGATGCTTCTTGAGGAAGGTAACCGATACCAAGACGAGAACGACTGTGCATTGGTAAGATACTGATGTCTCGGTCGTCAATGCTGATAGTACCTTCATCACGCGCAACCAGACCCACTATCATATAGAAAGAGGTGGTTTTACCTGCACCGTTTGGGCCAAGTAGCCCGACGATCTGACCTGACTCGACTTGCAAGCTTACGTCTGTTACAACTTTACGTTTTCCGTAGGTCTTCGCTAGGTTCTTTGCTGTAAGGACTGCCATGATTACTTATTCACTTCCGCTGGTTGTAAAACCGTTGATACTCGCTCACTGCTATCACTATCGGCAACCAATTTTTGAGAGGTGATCTGATAGGTAATCTTAGAGCCACGAATGATACTGCCATCTTGAGATAGCATCGCGTTCTTAGTCATGATCAATCTATCGGCAATCAGCTGGTAATGTAAATCGTCAGCTTCACCATAGAGTGTTTTCCCATCGTCAGTAAGTTGAGAAAAGGTTGCGGGCTTTCCGAAACCTTGTATTTCTTCAATTTCACCGTTGACGGCATTACGTGTAACAATGACCTTATCGGCATTGATATTGATGCTACCTTGTTTAAGGTTCACATCGCCAAGAAAGGTTACTTGATTGCTTTTCATATCTAATTGCTGACTGTCTGAATCAATATAGACAGGCTGCTCGCTATCCGAAGATAGAGCATAGACATTAGACGCCGCAAGGGTCAAAGCCAATAAACTAAGGTGTGAGAGTTTCATATCTACCCTGAACAGAATTAAAGAGAGTCGCATTGTTGGTACCGAAGTTCCCTTTCATTGCTTGCCCCTCATTTTCAAAAAATGTACCGATCATATGGACCGGAGTGTCTGAATAAAAATCTCGACTAGTCAGTTCAACAACCATTTTATCTGTGGTCATTGTATCGAAGCTAGCATCTGGCAACAGGTTTTTCGCCACAACATTGTCATAAAAAGTGATGACTTGATTTTCATCCATAATTGCGCGATCAGCGGTCACTCGCCATTCTATCGTATGCCCTTCACGGAATACTGAAAGAATAGGGTCTTGAAAGTGCGTATCGCCAACGACCGAGTAGTGCTCTAGATTAGTTGATTCAACTCGGTAGCTACGAATACCGCTTTCGCCATAGCTAATGTTATCAAGATTCTTTCCGCTAAACGCAGGCAGTTCCAAGTTTGGATCTACTTGTATCGTCGATGTTTGCTCTTTGTCGTACAAGTAATAGGCCGACCAAGAGGCAATAAAGATGAGTATTAAATAGATAATACGATTAAAACTCATATGCTTAAACCTTTGTGCACGTCGAGTTCGTTTCTTGCTTGTAAAATAAGGTCGCAGACTTCACGAACAGCACCGTAACCACCATTAATGGTGGTTACGTAGTTGGCTCTTTGTGCAAGCAATGGGTGGCCGTCTGCCACACATACCTTCAAGCCAACCTTTGCCATTACAGGCCAATCGATTAAATCGTCTCCGATATAACCTGTGTTTTCAGGATTGATTGAAAGCTTATCGCAAATATCTTGGTAGGCTTTAACTTTATCATCCTGACCTTGATAAATTAGCTTAATACCGAGAGCGGTCATTCGATTTTCAACAATTTTAGATTTACGGCCAGTGATGATCGCGATTTCAACGCCCGCGTTCATCAACGATTTAATGCCGTAACCGTCGCGCGTATGGAAAGTTTTTAGCTCTTCACCATTGTTACCCATGTAGATGCGACCATCTGAGAACACGCCATCGACATCGCAAATAAGCAATTTGATCTCTTTTGCTACGGCAAACACTTCTGAATCTACCGTGCCGTATAGGGTTTCGACTGTTTGTGACATTACATTACTCCTGCTTTCAGTAAGTCATGCATATTTAAAGCGCCTACTAATTTGCCACTATCACACAACACCAAGCCATTGATGCTCTTAGCTTGCATCAAATTTAAGCCCTCAACTGCGAGCATGTTTGGTTCTGCTACCGTTGGGTTCAGTGTCATTACATCGCCGATCTGCGTGCTATGAATATCAATACGTTTATCTAAGATACGGCGTAAATCACCATCGGTAAAAATGCCCTTCATTTGGCCATCTTCACCGACGATTGCCGTCATACCCAAGCCTTTTTGAGATATCTCTAACAGGGCATCTCGAACTAGTGCATCCGGAGCAACAATTGGGAGTGAATCGCCGGTGTGCATGATGTCGTCTAGTTTCAACAGCAGTTGACGGCCCAAAGCACCACCAGGATGAGACAGTGCAAAATCTTGAGCGGTAAAACCTCTTGCCTGTAAAAGTGCAACGGCTAATGCATCACCCATAACCAAAGTAGCGGTAGTACTGGTTGTTGGTGCTAAACCTAGAGGACACGCTTCTTCTGGCACTGATATTTGTAAATGAATATCAGACAAAGTCGCCATGTTTGATGCTGGCTTACCTGTCATGCTGATAATCTTGATGTTCAAACGCTTCAATACCGGGAATAAGCTTAGGATTTCACCTGATTCGCCAGAGTTGGATATTGCTATCACAACATCGCCAGCCCCGATCATTCCTAAGTCACCGTGCGCAGCCTCCCCTGGGTGTACGAAGAAAGCGGATGTCCCAGTACTTGCTAATGTTGCTGCTATTTTTTTGCCGATGTGGCCAGATTTTCCCATGCCCATCACAACCACTTTTCCTTTGTTGTTCAGGATAAGGTCGCAAGCATTGCAAAAGTCATCATTAAAATATTGGTCCAATTGAGTAAGACCTGCAACTTCGGTTTCCAAAACTTGCTTTGCAACACTACGATAATCGAATGACTGAGACATTAAATACTCCAAGTACGGGAAGTTAAATCAATAATTAAGCTGACATGTTCATAAGTAGGTAAGCTTGGTAGGCCACGAATGTCACTATTAACACACCGCCTTCAATACGATTCACACTACGTGATTTACCTAGCGCCATGACGACAAGCAGTAGCGATACACCTAGCATTACCCAGAAATCACGACCCATCGCAAACTCGCTCAATACTGAAGGGTTGAGGATGCCAGGGATACCCATAACAGCAAGGATGTTGAATACGTTCGAGCCAATGATATTACCCACGGCCATATCATCCTCCCCCTTCATTACGCCAGCAAGTGATGCTGCTAGCTCAGGCAGGCTTGTACCAACGGCAATAATGGTTAAACCAATCACAAGGTCGCTCATGCCAAAAAATTTCGCGATAACAACGGCGTTATCAACCAACATGTTGGCAGCTAGAGGCAGAATAATCAGACCAACTACCACCCACATTGCGGCTTTAGGGTTGCTCACGCCTTCAGGAACTTCAGATTCTTGTTCTTCAAGGAAGGCATCGCCGTTCTTTTTCTCACTGCGGCTGATTTGCAGCATCGCGAATAAGAATGCTGCAAAAAGAACAAACAATAATACGCCTTCGTAGAACCCTAAATGGTTGTCCCACAGCAAAGCGCCCGCTAGTAGAGTGACACCAATCATCAATGGTAGTTCACGGCGAATCACACCAGAGCTAATTGATAGCGGTTTGATAAGCGCTGTAATACCCAAAATCAGTGCGATGTTGGCGATGTTTGAACCGAGAACGTTACCTACAGCCGTATCTGTTTTTCCATCAAGAGCAGCTGTTGCTGAAACCATCATTTCAGGAGCCGAAGACCCCATTGCTAGAATCGTCATACCGATAACTAATGGTGAGATACCAAAGTTGCGAGCAAGAGCAGCGGCGCCGTAAACTAGCTTATCTGCACTCCACACTAAAAAACCTAGACCGATAATAAGAAACGCAATCGCTTCAAGCATGATGATTCCTAAAAAATTAATAAAAAACGGAGAATTAACCGCTAATTTTGACCTGTTGCTAGATAAAAGGGAAGTCACTCGGCAAATTAATTACCAGTTAGCAGGCAAGAAAGAGAGCTCAATAGATAATTTTCTAATGCTTTCAAATCCCTGCATAGATTCCTGTTTAATATGAATTAATTGAACAGTGCTTTTAATTCTAAAGTAGACTCATTATTATTGCAGCCATAATTGGCGTATTTTAAAGCAAGGAAACAACAAAAATATGTTGAACACTGAGCTTGTGAAAGTTAAGAACCTCAGCTTCTCACGCGGTGAGCGCGTTATCTTTGATGACATCAGTTTAGAGGTGCCTCAAGGCAAAATAACCGCAATCATGGGCCCGTCAGGGATCGGTAAAACGACCTTGTTGCGTTTGATTGGCGGACAATTACCGCCAGATGAGGGCGAAATTTGGTTTGATGGCGACAATATCCCTGCATTATCACGTCGTAAGCTATATCAAGCCCGCAAGAAAATGAGCATGCTTTTCCAATCGGGTGCACTTTTTACTGATCTTAATGTCTTTGATAATGTGGCGTTCCCGCTGCGAGAGCACACTGAACTTAATGAAAAATTCATTCGTACCATCGTATTACTTAAGCTTGAAGCTGTAGGGTTACGAGGCGCTGCGCATTTGATGCCGAGTGAATTGTCTGGTGGGATGGCGAGACGTGCTGCGTTGGCCCGTGCGATCGCATTGGATCCTGAACTTATCATGTACGATGAACCGTTTGTTGGCCAAGACCCGATCACTATGGGCGTCTTGGTTGAGCTGATCCGTAATCTCAATCAAGCTTTGGGCTTAACCTCTATTGTCGTTTCTCACGATGTGCCTGAGGTGATGAGTATTGCCGATTGGGTTTATCTGATGGCTGATGGAAAAATCATTGCCGCTGGTGCGCCTGATGAGTTGTACAACAACAGCGATCCGAGAGTGCAGCAATTTTTGCAAGGTGACGCGGATGGCCCTGTGCCGTTTAGATTTCCTGCGAAGAGCTTAAAAGAGGATTTGTTTTAATATGATTGTTAAAGCTATTGCGGGTGTCGGTAAGCGAACACTTGCGATCTGTGAGTCATTTGGTCGAGCAAGCCTGATGTTATTTGGGGCTTTGTTTGGCATCCCGAGACTAAAGAATTTCCCTTTATTCGTTAAACAACTTTATAGCGTTGGTGTTCAGTCATTAGCTATCATTTTAGTTTCGGGTTTGTTTATTGGCATGGTGCTCAGCCTGCAAGGTTATGTCGTGTTAATCGACTACGGTGCTGAAGGTAACCTTGGTCAAATGGTCGCGCTTTCACTGTTACGTGAGTTGGGCCCAGTGGTGACTGCGTTATTGTTTGCAGGCCGCGCAGGTTCAGCATTAACGGCTGAGATCGGCTTAATGAAAGCAACCGAACAGATCTCTAGCCTTGAAATGATGGCCGTCGATCCTCTCAAACGCATTATTGCGCCACGCCTTTGGGCCGGGCTTATCTCAATGCCACTGCTCGCGATGATCTTTATGGCGGTCGGGATTTGGGGGGCTCAGTTAGTTGGTGTTGATTGGAAGGGCATTGACCACGGCAGTTTCTGGTCAGCGATGCAGTCTTCCGTTGAGCTAGGTCGAGATATTGGTAACAGCACGATCAAATGTATGGTCTTTGCTATCACAGTAACTTGGATCGCACTTTTTAATGGTTATGATGCGGTACCGACCTCAGAAGGTATTAGTCAGGCAACCACACGCACTGTAGTGCACTCTTCTCTAGCGGTATTAGGGCTAGATTTTGTTCTTACCGCATTGATGTTTGGGAATTAATCATGCAACAAACTCGAAAATTAGAATTATGGGTCGGCACCTTTGTTATTGTCGGAATTTGCGCAATCTTAATCATGATCTTTCAAGTCGCTGACGTAAAAGGCTTAGGTTCGAACCATACTTACAATCTAAAAGCGACCTTTGACAACATTGGTAGCCTAAAAGTTCGCTCTCCAGTGAAGGTGGGTGGCGTCGTTGTCGGTCGAGTTAAAAGTATTGAGCTTGATACCGAGAGCTACCTTCCTGTCGTTGAATTATCGATTGATGCGAAGTACTCACAATTTCCAGATACCTCTAGTGCTCAAATCTTAACGTCTGGCTTAATCGGTGAGCAGTACATCAGTCTGGTTCCTGGCTTCATTTTTGATGATGAAGAGATGTTGGTTGATGGTGATTCTATTGAAGACACCAAGTCAGCATTAGTACTAGAAGATTTGATTGGCCAAGTGCTGTATAGCGTTGGTGGCTCTGATGACAGCGAAGCTAAGGAGTAAGATGATGTTGAAAACTATTAGTCATTTAAAAGATATTAGTCATTTAAAAGCTATCGGTTACTTGAAATCAATGTTTATGGCGGCAATGGCGTTGCTTATTTCTACTCCAGCATTTGCTGCAGAATCGATTGATCGCACTCAGCCTTATCAGATGATGACGCAAGTTGCAGAAGTGGCGTTTGATCGTTTGAAGAGTGAGCAAGAGAATATCCAGCAAGATCCTGAGTTATTGAAGGTCATTGTGGAAGAAGAGTTGATGCCCTATGTTAATGCTCAATATGCGGCTCTTAAACTGCTAGGTCCAAACTTGAAAGGCGCGGATAGAAAAGACGTGGGCGTGTTTATCGATGCGTTCCGTAAATACCTTGTTTCTTCTTACGCTCAAGTACTGACTCAGTACACAGATCAGACGATTGAATTTGGTCCAGAACCAAAAATCAAAGCAGATAGTCGTATTACCAGTATTAAGGTTAGTATCATAGATACGCCGCGACCAAACATTAAGCTTGAATTTAAGTTACGCAAAGACAAGAAGTCGGGCGAGTGGAAGGCGTTTGATATGGTTGCTGAAGGTATTAGCCTATTATCGAGCAAGCAATCAGAGTGGAATACTAAAATTCGTCAAGAAGGCATCTTACAAGTTGCCGATGAATTAGAGAAACTTGCAGCACAACCGATTCGTTTTGAGAGTAATAAATAATGAGCCACTCTCAATGGCAAGCACTAAGCTCTAAAGAGTATCAGCTGCTCGGTGACATAGACCGAGACAGTGTCCCTGCAATCTGGCGTATATTGGAAAAGTGGCAAACGACGGAATCGAGCGTTGAAATTGACCTTAGCCATATAAATCGAGTCGATTCAGCAGGAATGGTGATGCTAATTCACTTATTAGAGCATGCAAAAAATCAAAACTGTCATATAATGCTCAGTTTCGTGCCAGAACAATTACGAACGTTGTTCCAATTGAGCAATATCCAGCCAATGATGGCAGAACACATAAAAAATTAGGCAGGAGCTATTTGTGGACAGCACAAAAGTACAAGAATTATTAGCAGCGGCACTGAACCTTCAGGAAATTTTCGTGAAGGGTGAAGGCAGTCATTACGAAGTTGTTGCGGTTGATGCATGTTTTGACGGCATGAATCGAGTTAAGAAGCAGCAACTAATCTACGGCCCACTAATGGAATACATTCAACGCAATGACATCCATGCTCTTTCTATTAAGGCTTTCACGCCAGAAGAGTGGGAACGTGATAAGAAACTGATGTCACTTTAAGGTTTATGATGGAAAAGTTTCGAGTTATTGGATCGGATAAGCCGTTAAGCGGTGAAGTGACGATCTCAGGCGCAAAAAATGCAGCGCTACCTATTTTATTCGCCTCAATCCTTGCTGAAGAACCGGTTGAAGTGAGTAATGTTCCTCACCTACGTGACATCGATACTACGATGGAACTACTTAAGCGTTTAGGCGCAAAAGTATCACGTAACGGTAGTGTTCATGTTGATGGCAGCGAGATTAATGAATTTTGTGCGCCTTATGATTTAGTTAAAACAATGCGTGCTTCTATTTGGGCTTTAGGTCCTTTAGTCGCTCGTTTTGGTGAAGGCCAAGTGTCACTTCCTGGTGGTTGTGCAATTGGCGCTCGACCTGTTGATTTACATATCCATGGCCTAGAGCAACTAGGTGCGACCATTAAGTTGGAAGATGGTTATGTAAAAGCAAGTGTTGACGGCCGTTTGAAAGGCGCGCACATCGTGATGGATAAAGTAAGTGTGGGTGCCACCATTACTATCATGTGTGCAGCAACGCTAGCGGAAGGTACAACTGTATTAGATAACTCAGCGCGTGAGCCTGAGATTGTTGATACGGCTGATTTCCTAAACAAACTAGGTGCTAAGATTTCTGGCGCAGGTACAGACACGATTACTATCGAAGGCGTTGAACGTCTTGGTGGTGGTCATCACTCTGTGGTTGCTGACCGTATCGAAACGGGGACGTTCCTTGTTGCTGCTGCTGTTTCTGGCGGTAAAGTGGTTTGTCGCAACACCAACGCTCATCTTCTTGAAGCTGCATTAGCGAAGCTTGAAGAAGCGGGTGCGAAGGTTGAAACGGGCGAAGACTGGATCAGCCTTGATATGACAGATCGTGAGCTGAAAGCGGTGAAAATCGTAACAGCACCTCACCCAGGTTTCCCAACCGATATGCAAGCACAGTTTACTCTGCTCAACATGATGGCGAAGGGCAGTGGTGTTATCACTGAGACTATCTTTGAAAACCGTTTTATGCACATTCCTGAGTTACAGCGAATGGGCGCAAAAGCGGAAATCGAAGGCAACACGGCTATCTGTGGTGAAACTGAGAAGTTAAGCGGTGCTCAAGTAATGGCAACGGATCTTCGTGCATCTGCGAGTCTAGTTATTGCTGGCTGTATTGCCCAAGGCGAAACTATCGTTGACCGTATTTATCACATCGATCGTGGCTACGATAAAATTGAAGATAAACTTTCAGCTTTAGGCGCAAACATTACACGATTTAGCGAGTCGAACTAACTTAGGTTAGTGGATTCATGAATCAGTAAGATGAAAACATAAAAGTCGGAACCTTGGTTTCGGCTTTTTTATAGTTGTATTTACCGCAAGTGAATCTATTGCCTATTTTGTGTGAATAGATGAATCAACTTGGCGGTTGTGAGGAGCAAAATGATAGCAATATTACGTATTTTCGCAGTGGCGATATTTGCGATTCTTATGTTTGTATTTGGTTGTGGCTATTGTCTATTAAGCCCACGTAACCCGAAACACGTATTTACCTTTGGCCGTTATTTCGGTCGCATGTCGAAAATCTTTGGCATGAAGTTAGAGCTTCGCATCCCGGAAGATGCTTACTCTCGTGGCCAACATGTTTACGTTGCAAACCACCAAAACAGCTGGGATCTATTCACGATTTCATCAGCGGTAACACCTAAAGTTGTGACAGTAGGCAAGAAAAGCCTAGCGTGGATGCCTCTTTTTGGTCAGCTATACTGGTTGACGGGTAATATCCTAATCGACCGAGCTAACCGCAGCAAAGCGGTAGGTACGATTGACCAAGTGGTTACTAGCCTTAAAGAGAGTGATGTTTCAGTATGGATGTTCCCTGAGGGGACTCGTTCTCGTGGTCGTGGTTTGTTGCCATTCAAAACGGGTGCTTTCCATGCTGCGATTGGCGCTGGCTTACCTATTATCCCTATCGTGTGTAGCTCAACTGGTGGCGTGAAGCTGAACCGTTGGAACAATGGTCATGTGATTGTTGAAATGCTGCCACCAATCAGCACTGAAGATTACGATAAGTCTAATGTTCGTCAACTGGCTAACTTAGCCCGTGAGCAGATGGCTGCTAAGCTTGAAGAGTTAGACAAAGAAGTGATTGAGCTTAATAAGAAGTAATCATCTAAGTGAAACGATGAACAATAAAAAAGGTTGCCAATTGGGCAACCTTTTTTGTATCTGATAAACGCTCAGCTTCATGCCAACTTGTTTACTAGAAACCGTTTATTCTAGAGGAAGAACCTATTTGCGAACCGCAATAGCTTCGATCTCGATACCTACATCTTTTGGTAGACGAGCTACTTCAACACATGAACGTGCAGGGTAGTTTGCAACACCGTGCTCATCAAAGAACTTACCGTAAACTTCGTTTACTGTGCCGAAGTCGTTTAGGTCTTTAACGAATACCGTTAGTTTTACGATGTCTTTTACAGTCAGGCCAGAAGCTTCAACAACCGCTTGAACGTTGTCTAGAGATTGGCGAGCTTGCTCTGCGATATCAGCAGATACTTCACCAGTTGCTGGGTTTACTGGGATTTGACCAGAAGTCAGAACCATATTGCCAAGGTCAACACCTTGTACGTATGGGCCGATTGCAGCTGGAGCAGATTCTGTGTGAAGTACTTTAGTCATTGGTTATTCCGTCAGTTATTGGATAAAAAGCAATTTTTAGTGTGCCTTCAAACTCAGGATAGGTAAAGAGCAAAATACCCCGCACAGGCGAGGTATTGAATAGTTTTTGCGTTCGATCGGCGTTGCCGTATGACGTTATCTTTCTGTCACGATCTCACGAGAGAATACTTTTTCGCAGTACTTACACTTCAATCGAATATCTTCTTTCTTTTCAAAGATCTTAAAGCTGCTTTCTACGGGCTCATTGTGAGTAATACAGTTGGTGTTTGGACACTCAAACACATCGTTGATTTGCTCAGGAAGTTCTAGTGGTAGCTTCTTAACCACTTCGTAATCTTCGATTTGGTTTACCGTTGCGTGAGGTGCGTAAAGTGCTAACTTGCTCGCCTGTTCTTCAGTGATAAAAACATTCTCTATCTTGAGTAAGTCTTTGCCGCCTAGAGCAGAAGATGGCAGGTTTAGGCCAATCGTTACTCGCTGATTTGAGTTATGCATGTCGAACAGTTTGAGTACCTTGATCCCGATGTTGGCTGGGATATGGTCGATAACCGTTCCGTTCTTGATTGCTTCAACTTTTAATTGAGTCTCTTTAGACATGATATCTCTCCTCTACAGTGCTTCGTTAAGAACAAGGGCTAGCAGTGCTTCACGTGCGTAAACACCGTTCTCTGCTTGCTGGAAGTAGTAAGCGTAAGGTGTTTTATCGACATCGACAGTAATTTCATCAACACGAGGAAGAGGGTGAAGAACCTTTAGGTTATCACGTGCATTTTCCAGCATCGGAGCAGTCAGGATGTACGCTGATTTGATGTGCGCATATTCCGATTCATCGAAGCGCTCTTTTTGAACTCGAGTCATGTACAAGACATCAAGCTCTGGAATGACATCTTCCATGTCTGTCAGCAGTTGATACTTGATACCCGCTTCATCAAGTTCTTCGCAAATGTAGTCTGGCATCGCCAGTGCTTCTGGAGCAACGAAGTAGAAACAGATGTTATCGAACTTCGCTAGCGCTTGAGTCAACGAGTGAACCGTACGGCCGTACTTAAGGTCACCAACGAATGCAACGTTGAGGTTGTCTAGGCGGCCTTGTGTCTCAGCGATAGAGAATAGGTCTAATAGCGTTTGTGTTGGGTGTTGGTTTGCGCCGTCACCTGCGTTAATAACCGGTACACCGTTAGAAAACTCAGAAGCCAGACGCGCAGCACCTTCTTGAGGATGACGCATTACGTAAGCATCAACGTATGAAGAGATAACCTGTACCGAGTCCGCTAGCGTTTCGCCTTTCTTCGCCAGTGAGGTGTTACCACCACTGTCGAAACCAATCACATCACCACCGATGCGTTGAATAGCCGTTTCAAAAGAGAGACGAGTTCGCGTTGAAGGTTCGAAGAAGCAGCTGGCAACAACTTTGTTCTTGATGAGTTCTGGGTTTGGTTCAGCCTTTAGCTGACCTGCCGTTTGAACAATTAATTCTAGCTCTTCACGAGAAAGCTCTGGAATTGAGATGATGTGCTTTTGATAGAGCGAATTCGCCATGATCTTCTTCCCCACAATAATGTATTGGCCATAAAAAAGCCCCCCATAATGGGAGGCTTTAAAAAAGTGCTGAAAAGCAGAATAGACGGCCTGGCAAGCATGCTAGCTTGCGAGCAATATTTGGTGTTTTCACAATTTTATTATGTGTTTTCACAATATCATTATGCTTTATCACAACATTGCTTGGCGTCATTTTCACTACTCTCAGACAAATTGCCGAGAATTATACGCTTTCAATTTGTGAGCGCAAGCGATTACATCAACCTTTTGTTTACTTTCAGTATTCGCTATTGGCCCAGAGTCGCAACCATTACCGCTTTGATGGTATGCATGCGATTCTCTGCTTCATCAAATACAATTGAGTAATCCGATTCAAAGACTTCGTCAGTGACTTCTAAGCCGTTCATTCCATATTTGTCTGCAACTTGCTGGCCGATCACGGTTTCATTGTTGTGGAAAGCGGGTAGGCAATGCATGAATTTCACTTGAGGGTTACCTGTGAGCTTAATGACATTCATATTCACTTGGTAAGGTGTCATGACAGCAACACGTTCGTCCCAAGCTTCTGGCGCTTCACCCATAGAAACCCAAACATCGGTATAAAGGAAATCACAGCCTTTAACACCTTCGGCAACGTCTTCTGTCAGCGTGATTTTTGCACCTGTACTTTGCGCGATAGCTTGGCACTCTTCGACAAGGTGCTCTTCTGGCCAAAATGCTTTTGGCGCGACAAGGCGAATATCCATGCCCATTTTCGCGGCACCCACTAACAGAGAGTTACCCATGTTGTTACGTGCATCACCAAGGTAAGCAAAGCTGATTTGGTGTAGATGTTTACCGCGACCATGCTCAAGCATAGTGAGGAAATCAGCCAAGATCTGAGTAGGGTGGAACTCATCGGTTAAGCCATTCCAAACCGCTACACCAGCATAAGCGCCTAGGTCTTCGACAATGCTTTGGCCAAACCCTCGGTATTCAATGCCATCGTACATGCGACCTAATACACGCGCCGTATCTTTCATTGATTCTTTCTGACCAATCTGAGAACCAGAAGGGCCTAAATAAGAGACTTGAGCACCTTGATCAAAAGCAGCTACCTCAAAAGCACATCGAGTTCGAGTGGATGCTTTTTCAAAGATCAAAGCGATGTTTTTACCGTTAAGCTTTTTCTGCTCTGTACCTGCATACTTAGCTTTTTTAAGGTCTGCAGACAGGTCGAGTAAAAACTGAATCTCTTTAGGAGTAAAGTCGAGAAGTTTTAGAAAGTTACGATTGCGAAGATTAAAGGCCATCTCTCGCTCCTTGCGTATATAGAATCAATGAAGAACTCAGTTAAACATAAAAATGCTATATTTGTGAATATTTATTTTATTAATTTGATAAAAAAGGCCAGTACAATGGTACTGGCCTAGATAAGTTAGTGTGTTCGCTTTATTGAGTTTTGTGGCTTAGATACCGTCTCTTTCGATAGGACAACTCATACAGCGAGCGCCACCTCGGCCACGACCTAGCTCATTGCCCGGAATCGTCAGAACTTCGATACCTGCTTTGTCGTATTTCTCATTGGTGTAAACATTACGCTCATAACCGATAACCGTACCCGGTTTCACCGTCAGTACGTTGTTAGCGTCATTCCACTGCTCACGTTCAGCTTCGTAGTTATCACCACCGGTTGTGATGATCTTCAGTTGATCGAGATCCAGTGCGCCTTCAATCGCTGTTAGGTAGTTTTCAGCTTTCTCTACTCGCATTTCGCCATTTTCTTTTGGCGTTAAGCGCCAAGTATCTAGGTCTTTACGAACGATCTCTGGATAGACTGAGAATGTGTCGATATCCATGTGTGTCATTACCGTATCAAGGTGCATACAAGAGCGGTGCTTTGGTAAATCAATCGCAATCACTTCGGTTGCTTGACCGGATTTGAATAAACTAGCGGCTAGGTTTTCAACACCTTGTGGCTTAGTACGCTCTGAAATACCGATAAGCACGGCACCTTTACCGATGACCAGAACATCTCCACCTTCAATATTCGCATTGTCATAGTGAAGATCTTCATCACCGAAGTGCTTAATGAAATCTTGGCCTGCGAATACAGGGTGCCAGCGGTAAATTGCTCGCAAGTGATTCGTTTCTCGTTGACGGGCAGGCATCATCATCGGGTTAAGAGAGACACCTCCATAAACCCAGCAAGAAGTATCGCGGGTAAATAGATGGTTAGGTAGCGGCTCAATAACGAAATCAAGTGGGCGGTGCATCTTCGGTAGCATTGAAGAAGATTTAATAGGAAGCTCAGAATAGGCTAAACCACCAAGTAGGATCGTCGCCAAGTGCTCATTGTCCATTTGAGCAAGGTACTCTCTTAAATCACGTGCGAATGTAGGGCCGTAACGGAAATCAGAGATTTGAGTATTAAGCAGCCACTCACGAGCTTGTGCTACAGCGAGTGTCTCAACCAGTAGGTCATGCAGTAATAACACTTCAACGTCTTGGTTACGAAGTGTTGTCGCAAAGGCATCGTGTTCTTCACCTGCTGCTTCTACTGCAAGTACATCATCAAAGAGTAGCTCATGACAGTTAGAAGGGGTGAGGTGGGTGAGTGCCCTTTCAGGCCTATTTAGGAGAACTCGTCTTAATTGACCGACTTCGGAGCCAACGTACAGCTTACTCATTTTGCATCCTTACTATTAATCCAGCGTCTATTTATGACAAGCTTGTTCGTAATATGCAAGTTTTGAAACTTGTGTAAAGGTTATGTTATTTTGATATTTTTGGTTTTAAATGCTGAGTTGTATGGGATTGTTAATATTAAAACCCAACCGAAAGGCTGAGTTCTGGAACAAACTTTTTGCGGATCTATGCTCTAATTTCAGTGATTTGAGAATCCACTTTGCTTGGTGAACGTGATTTTTCATTCAAAATTTATGCAGTTACTTACTTATAAGTGAGGTTTTATGCATCGATGAAGTGATCGGCAGTATGCATCTGATATGACTAACCACTCAATTTTGAAGGAGTAAGGCTAAAAGTAACAATAAAAATGAAATGCTAAAATACACGATGGTTAATAATATGTTGAAAATTTGTTTCTGTGATTTTGATTTCACTTTTTAATTGATATCCCTTCAGTTATCTAGCGATAAACTTACTCTTCTACACCTGATCTAGGTGGCTTTTCTAGGCGATCCGTGCCATATTTCGTGGCAATCAAATTTGATCTTTTCATAGTCAACACTCTGGAGCAGACACATGTCTCACGAAGATGAATATCTATCAGTAGCGGAATTAATTGAATTTCAAAAAGGCGAGACTCGCGACATCATTGAAGCATTAATCGAAGATGGTAGCGATCCTGAAGCTCTATACGATATCGAGCATCACCTTTTTGCTGAAGATTTCGCAGTACTTGAGAAAGCCGTTGTTGAAGCATTCAAAATGGGCTTTGAAGTGCTTGAAGCTGAAGAGACAGAAGACGAAGATGGCAACAAGCTACTTTGTTGTGATGCAACGATGCAGTGTACTCTGAACGCAGAAGCGATTGATGAGCAAGTTGAGAAGCTTGTAAATCTTGCAGAGAAGTTTGACATTATCTACGACGGTTGGGGCACTTACTACGAAGGTGAAGATGCTATCTACCCTGACGAAGATGATGAAGACGAAGAGTAATCTCTCCCAGTTTTAAAGAATGCCAGCCTTGAGCTGGCATTTTTTTGTCCTCAGAAAAATAAATGTCTTTATATGCATTCATTCATTATAATGCGGTCAAAATTGATCTAGCTCAAGGAATGACATGCGGCTACCTCTCGATGGTCTTTGGCAAATTTCGCCACTGACGGATCTCTCTATCCCACAAGATGACATTACCTTTCCTGCTCCATTAAGCTCAAAGCTCCCTAATAGCTTGAGTGAAGAGGAAATCGCAGAGCAAGAATGGCACCTGATGCATGACATCGAAGTGGATGATGCCATGTTGGCGTGCCCATTTGTTGAGCTAATCGTCGCAGGCGTTGACTACTTTGCAGAAGTGCGACTCAATGGCGTTGCCGTGTTTGACTGTGATGGCAGCGAAGCTGAATATCGTAAAGACATCCGCCCTTATATGCAGCCTGGTCGAAATCGTTTTGAGATCCTTTTCCTTGAAGAAGAGGAGAGCCTGTTGCTTGAAGAGGATATGGATGACTCTATCCCTTCACAGGTCGTCGCTAAATCAGATTCTCGGATTGGAATCTGGCAAGCTCCATATTTGCAGTTCGTTCGTAACGTCAAGCTTGAGCAAGTCGTCACCGAGCAAATCTGGCATCACGGTGGTGGCTGTGAGTTTAAAGTAGATGTTATCTATCAAACGCTAAAGCCAGGGTTAATATCGGCATCAATCAAGTTTAATGGTATGACTCTCGTGATGCCGATTGATGTGCGAGCAGAACATACGGGTGTTGTGTTTCAGGTTGAGGCTCCAATGGTATTTAACCTTGAGAAGCCCAATCCTAAGCATTTATATCAGTTAGAAGTGGAACTTGATGGGCAAAAAGAGAGTTCTTTCGTAGCCTTGAATCCAGCCTCTTGCGTGAGTAACTTTTTGCGTAACTAGCGGTTATTCAATTAGCCCGTTACGTAATGAATCAATTCGCTCACTCGCTTGTCATCTAATGAACTGCCGACGCTAACCCTATTTCAAAAACACATTATAGCGTTTTGGCCATGACAACCTCACAAGCGTCATGGCCTGTTTCTCCCCAAGCTGAATCAAGGTGTTCAAAGCCCAATTTTTCGTAAAGTTTAACGGCGGCATTAAGGCATTCGGTCGTTTCTAGATACATATGTTGATAACCCAGTTCCTTAGCTTTCTCCATCGACATATTAACCAACTTCTTCGCTAAGCCTTTGCCTCTGGTTTCTGGCAAGAAGTACATCTTTTGCAGTTCACAGACTTCTGGCATACTGGCTAATGGTGCAAATCCACCACCACCGACAACCTTTCCATCAAGTTCAATCACCCAATACTGAGATCTTTCATTGTTATAAACACTGAACATGTCTTCTAAGGTGGGATCTGCAACACCATAGCCTTTATCTTCAGTTAGCCCGTTTTCATAAGAGACTTGGCGAATCACATTGGCCACTACGGTGTTGTCTTCCTGTAGTAGGGGGCGAACCACCACATCGATTGAAGCGTGGCTTTGTTGCAGTGCTTTAAGGTAGTGCTCGATTCCCCCCGAAACTTGTTGAGTTTCCGCTTCCGTTAAACGCTCAAGTACCGAGTCATAAAATTGATTTTGTTGATTGTGAAGTTTGGCAAGAGTGTTTTTCCCTTGCTCTGTTACTGAAGCCACAACACTGCGCTTATCGTTGGGGTGTGGTGAGGTTTGAATTAACGAGTTCTTCGCTAGATTGTTGACTGCTCTACTGGCGTTGGACTTATCAATATTGAGCTTATCCGCTAATTGGTTCACGGTTAATGGCTGCTGTTCTAGTTCAATCAGTGTATGAGCTTGAATCGGAGGTAGGGCAATATCACCACAATCTTTGTCGAGCATTCCAAGCTGTCGAACGAGTTGACGTGATAATTCTCTAAGTTGTGCTGAAGTCATGTTGCCTCTCAATATAGTTGCGATGTACAACTATAATTTGATTGCAAATCGCAACCATGTCAACAGTGAACTGTTTAGGTTAAGCATGTTGGTGCAAACAAAACTGTGGTTGTGCTGCTTTGCTTTCTGCTTTTCGTAACCACACCTTCTCATGGAAATAGTAAGCCACAGTATTCAAAGCGGGTTCTAACGTTGCCATCACACCACCAACAAAGGCGTCGCCCGTCAATAAATAGACAACGGTAAAGGCAACACTAAAGTGGATAGTAGCGAAGCTTGCTGTTTTTAACTTTGTCATCCACTGACGAGCTTTAAGCGCTGGAACTTGAGCCCACGCCTTTTCATGAAAATAGAAGGCGACGGTATTCACAGAAGGCTCAATCATAGCGATTAAGCTACCAATTAAGATGTCGCCAGTTAGTACGTAAGCGACACTAAATGCGATAGTAAAATGTAATGCAGCAAAGGTTAGTGTCTTTTTCATGATAATTACTCAGTCGTTGTGTTGTTTCGATAGAACTATTATTGAGAATTATTATCATTAAATCTAATGGGAAGTTAAGATTGTTTTGATAGGCAAAAGCTATCAATAAGCTGGAGTGAGGTTGATTGGACTGGAACTTAGGGCACAAAAAAAGGCTGACCATGAAGGCCAACCTTTTTGTCTAGAGCGGGAGGTTCGAAACCTCCTCGTTCATTCAGTTTTAAAGAGCAGCGATTGTCGCTTTTTGCTCTTCTAGCTTAACAAGAGTTTCTTGGTAGCCTTCAAGCTTTTCACGCTCTTTCGCGATAACCGCTTCTGGTGCTTTAGCAACAAAACCTTCGTTACCTAGCTTACCTTCGATACGCTTAATCTCACCGTGAGTCTTCGCTACTTCTTTATCTAGACGAGCAAGCTCAGCATTTTTGTCGATAAGACCCGCCATTGGGATCATCAGCTCAGATTTGCCAACAAGTTTAGTTGCACAAGCTGGAGTTGCTTCGCCGTCTGCTAGAACTTTAATATCGTCTAGCTTAGCTAGAGAAGTAAGAACGATCTTATTTGCTTCGATACGAGCTGCATCTTTCTCATCAGCGACTTTGATCATTACTTCTAAGCCTTGGCTTGGTGCAATGTCGTATTCCGCACGTAGGTTACGGATAGCTGTGATGAAAGTTTTAACCCATTCGATGTCGTCAACGATCTCAGCATTGAAGTTAGCTTCATTAAACTGAGGAAGCGCTTGAGTCATGATGGTCTCGCCTTCAACGCCGTCTACTAGCGGCTTAACGCTTTGCCAGATAGATTCAGTGATGTAAGGAAGAACAGGGTGAGCAAGACGTAGAGTCTTCTCAAGAACCGTGATAAGCGTGTAACGAGTCGCTTGTTGTTGAGCTTCAGTACCTTTCCAAAGAACAGGTTTAGTTAGCTCTAGGTACCAGTCACAGAATTGGTTCCAGATGAATTCGTAAAGCGTATTTGCTGCCATGTCTAGACGGTAGTTGTCTAGGTGAGCATTAAACTCTTTCGCTGCAACTTCAAACTGAGATTCAATCCACTTGTCTGCTAGAGAGAATTCCATGTTTGCACGGTCTTCAACAGACAGTGACATGCCACAATCGTGCTCTTCTGTGTTCATCAGTACGTAACGGCTTGCGTTCCATAGCTTGTTACAGAAGTTACGGTAACCTTCAAGACGCTTCATGTCCCAGTTGATGTCACGGCCAGTTGAAGCCATAGCAGCAAGAGTGAAACGCAGTGCATCAGTACCGTACGGTTCGATACCATCTTCGAAAGTTTTACGCGTAGCTTTTTCGATCTTAGCAGCCAGTTTAGGTTGCATCATGTTGCCACAACGCTTTTCTACTAGCTCTTCAAGGCCGATGCCGTCAATCATATCGATTGGGTCAAGTACGTTACCTTTCGACTTAGACATCTTGTCGCCGTTTTCATCACGGATAAGGCCCGTCATGTAAACTGTTTTGAAAGGTACTTGAGCCTTGCCGTCTTCGTCTTTCACGAAGTGCATGGTCATCATGATCATACGAGCAACCCAGAAGAAGATAATATCAAAACCAGATACTAGTACTTCTGATGGGTGGAATGTTTTCATTGCTTCAGTATCTTCAGGCCAGCCTTGTGTGCCGAAAGTCCAAAGTGCAGAAGAGAACCATGTATCAAGAACGTCGTTGTCTTGCTTAAGAACAATTACCGGTGAAAGGTTGTTCTTTTCACGAACTTCTTCTTCAGTGCGACCTACGTAAACTTTACCATCGTTGTCGTACCATGCTGGGATACGGTGGCCCCACCAAAGTTGACGAGAGATACACCAATCTTGCACGTCACGCATCCACGCGAAGTACATGTTTTCGTACTGTTTAGGTACAAATTGGATCTCACCATCTTCAACGGCTTTAACAGCAGGAGCAGCAAGAGGCGCTGTGCGCACGTACCATTGGTCCGTCAGCATTGGTTCGATAACCACACCACCACGGTCACCGTAAGGAACGGTTAGGTCGTGATCTTTGATTTCTTCAAGTAGGCCTAGCTCTTCAAATTCAGCAACCGTTGCACGACGAGCGGCAAAACGCTCCATACCTTGGTATTTAGCTGGAAGATCTGTTGAGTACACATCGCTTTCTTCACCGTTCGTTGTGAAGATTTCAGCCGCATCACGGATATCACCGTTGAACGTTAGGATGTTGATCATTGGTAGGCTATGGCGCTTGCCCACTTCGTAATCGTTAAAGTCATGAGCTGGCGTGATTTTCACACAACCCGTGCCTTTATCCATGTCAGCGTGCTCATCACCTACGATAGGGATAAGACGATTTACGATAGGAAGCAGGATTTCTTTGCCGATAAGATCTTTGTAGCGAGGATCTTCAGGGTTAACTGCAACGCCTGTATCACCAAGCATGGTTTCAGGACGTGTAGTTGCAACGACAATGTAGTCTTTGCCATCAGCGGTTTTAACACCATTCGCTAGTGGGTAGCGGAAGTGCCACATGAAACCTTTTTTGTCTTTGTTTTCAACTTCAAGATCAGAAATTGCAGTGTGCAGTTTAGGATCCCAGTTTACTAGACGCTTACCACGATAGATTAGGTCTTCTTCGTATAGGCGAACAAATACTTCTTGAGTCGCAGCTGATAGGCCGTCATCCATAGTGAATCGCTCACGATCCCAATCTACAGAAGCACCAAGACGACGAAGTTGTTGAGTGATCGTGCCACCAGATTCGCCTTTCCATTCCCAGATCTTGTCGATGAAAGCTTCACGGCCGTAGTCGTGTTTTGTTTTGCCTTCTTCAGCAGCGATCTTACGCTCAACAACCATTTGAGTTGCGATACCAGCGTGGTCAGTACCCACTTGCCAAAGCGTGTTTTTGCCTTTCATACGTTGAGCACGGATAAGCGTATCCATGATCGTATCTTGGAACGCGTGACCCATGTGTAGGCTACCAGTGACGTTCGGTGGCGGGATCATGATGCTGTAAGCTTCTTTTGATGTGTCACCGTGTGGCTTAAAGTAGCCTTTCTCTTCCCAAGTCTTATACAGAGCTTGTTCGATTGATGTTGGGTTGTATGTCTTTTCCATAGTGCTCTTATAACGGATACTGTGAATGGTTAATCGTCGTCAAACTTCATAAGTGAAGCTTCTTGAATCTAAATCCAAAGATAGCTTTAACTATGAGGTTTGACTATGGATGTTGAATCTCGATAGTTTGTAGCTGATATCCAGCCTGACGGTAAATTTTATACCTTTCTCGAGCGAGTTGCTTAGCTTTTTCTTCGCAAGGAACGAAGTCTATCACCTGAGCAAAGGCGTTCGCAAAGGTTGTATGATTATCGGCCAGATTTATTACCAATTGGCGGTTCCAATTAGGTTTGACTCCTTGATGGCCTATCTCAATATTCGTTGAATATTTTGGACCTTCGCCAACCAAGTTGTGCGCGATAAATTCAGTAGGCTCTACCTGCCAAAAAACTTCAGCGATACGCTCAGCATGAACTTTATCGTTACAGTTGAGATAAAGTTTAGCGCCTTGTTTTGCAAAATGCTGAGCAAGAAACAACACGTAGTGAGCAAAACCCTCTTCGCCGGCTTGTGGGCTGTCTGAAGACACAATGTAAAATGTGGCAGTCTGCATACTGAATACTCGAACTTGGAATCGTGGAAACCAATCATACTTGGTCAACAGGAGCTAGCAAATAACGCTTATTAAAAAAGGGCCCGTAGGCCCTTTCTATTATTTTGAAGATTGCTCTTCAGTCTCATGGCCGCTGCGGTTCAATAAGAATTGGACAAGCATTGAGACAGGACGACCTGTCGAGCCTTTCGCTGCGCCTGACTTCCAAGCTGTGCCGGCACTGTCAATGTGTGCCCAGTGGTACTTTTTAGCAAATTTAGATAAGAAACATGCTGCTGTGATTGTACCAGCAGGTCGGCCACCGATATTTGCCATATCTGCAAATGGACTCGTTAGTTGCTCATGGTATTCATCGGCCATTGGCATGCGCCATGCTCTGTCACTTGCTTGCTCAGAAGCATTCACTAACTCGTGAGATAGTGGGTTGTGATTAGACAGTACAGCACTGATGTGGTGACCTAACGCCATCACACACGCGCCAGTGAGTGTTGCTACATCGACAACACAGTCTGGTTCAAAGCGTTCAACGTAAGTAAGCGCATCACATAGAACCAAGCGACCTTCAGCATCCGTGTTTAACACTTCAACTGTTTGGCCTGACATGGTCGTTAGGATATCACCTGGGCGGTAAGCATTGCTGCCTGGCATGTTTTCACAACCTGCTAGGATACCAACTACATTAATCGGTAGGTTCAGTTTAGCTAGTGCCTTCATTGTACCGAATACAGAAGCCGCACCACACATGTCGTACTTCATCTCATCCATACCTTCACCAGGCTTAAGCGAAATACCGCCTGAATCGAAAGTAAGACCTTTACCGACTAGAACAATCGGTTTTGCATCTGGGTCAGCAGCACCTTTATATTCCATGATAGACATCATAGATTCGTTCTTAGAACCACGGCCTACCGCTAAGTATGAAGTCATACCCAGCTTTTCCATCTCTTCTTCGCCAATGATCTTAGTTTTCACTGTCTCGTAATCATCGGCCAAGCGACGAGCTTGAGAAGCAAGGTAAGCAGGATTTGCGATGTTAGGTGGCATGTTGCCTAAATCTTTAGACGCTTTCACACCTGAAGCAATCGCAAGACCGTGAGAGATTGCTTTCTCACCAAGGCTCAATTCACGACGAGTTGGTACGTTGAATACCAGTTTACGTAGTGGACGACGAGTCTCTGGTTTATTACTCTTGAATTGATCAAAAGTGTAAAGGCCATCTTTAGTCGCTTCTACTGCTTGGCGAACTTTCCAGTAAGTATCACGACCTTTAACGTGCAGTTCAGTCAGGAAACATACTGCTTCCATAGAACCCGTTTCGTTTAGTGTGCTGATGGTTTTTTGGATAATTTCTTTATATTGACGCTCGCCTAGCTCACGTTCTTTACCGCAGCCTACAAGCAGAACACGTTCTGAAAGTACACCAGGTACTTGATGCAGTAGTAGCATCTGGCCAGGTTTACCCTCTAGATCACCGCGACGAAGCAGTGAACTAATATAGCCATCGCTAATCTTATCTAACTGCTCGGCTACTGGAGAAAGGCGGCGCGGTTCGAATACACCGACAACGATACATGCGCTGCGCTGTTTCTCTGGGCTGCCACTTTTTACACTGAACTCCATGCGTACTCCTACATCCTGAAGACAAATCGAACTAAATGTTGGATAATGGGTTCTTACTTGTTGGATCCTATAATGGAACTGACCTTAAAGAAGAACGTTAACACTTAGCTAAAAATTTAAAAAATAAAAGGTTCAACGGGAAATTATAGTGATTCAATCAAAAAAACAAGTTTTGTATAGGTAATTTGAGCGTGATTATTGTTAGATATTTGATCCGAGAGACAATCAAGAGCCAATTTGCGATATTTTTTGTTCTCTTTCTCGTGTTTCTCAGCCAAAAGTTCATCAGTGTTTTAGCCGACGCCTCTGATGGTGATATTCCAGCAAGCCTTGTATTATCGATCGTGGGTCTAAATATGCCAGCGATGGGGCTCTTGATGCTTCCACTTAGTATCTATATTGGCATTTTGCTGACTTTTGGCCGCCTTTATGCCGAAAGTGAGATTGTGGTGATGAATGCTACGGGTATTGGCAATAAATTCCTCATCCAATCAGCACTTTATCTGGCGTTGATTACCGCAACTGTCGCTGCTTTTAACTCCTTTTGGCTGTCTCCGTGGTCACAAGATAAAGTAGAACAAATGTATGAGGAAGTGGCTGCAGAGAACAGCGTCGATTTACTACCCAAAGGCAAATTTGCAAGGACTCCCGATGGTTCTTCAGTTGTGTTTATAGAGGGTATCGATGGTAATCAATTAGACAATGTGTTCGTTTCTCAAATGCGACCTCGTGACTCAGTGCTTCCTAGTGTGATGTTCTCTAAGTCGGGAGACGTAAAAGAATTGAGCGATGGCCGCCAAGTTATTGTGATGTACGATGGTACTCGTCATGAAGGAGTGCCTTCTCGCCTTGATTATAGAGTGACGCACTTTGAAGAGTATGAAGGCTTAATTGGTCAGCGTGAAGTAGAGAAGAAAGGTCGAGAGTGGGAAGCGATTCCAACTATTGATCTTATTGGAAATCAAGATAATCGTGCCAAGGCTGAATTGCAGTGGCGCATGTCACTGGTGTTGTGTATCCCATTGTTGACTATGCTCGTTGTACCGCTGTCAGCAGTTAATCCACGACAAGGTCGTTTTGCAAAAATAGGTCCGGCAATCCTGATTTATTTGACTTACTTCTTGGCAATCAGTGCAACCAAATCTTCAATTGAAGAAGGGGACATTCCTGCTGCAATAGGCATGTGGCCAATCAATGCATTATTATTGTTTGTCGCGATTGGTGCCAACTTTATGGATAGTGTGCCGGTTAGGCGTTTGAAAGAAAAATTCAAGAATAAGAGGTTGGCTTAAGCCGTGTTTAAGATTCTCGATTTATATATAGGCAGAACCATCATCGCGACCACGTCACTGGTATTGGTGACGTTTGTCGGTCTCTCTGGAATTATCAAGTACGTTGAGCAATTGCGGAAGGTAGGTCGTGGTACATACGATCTATTACAAGCGTTGTATTTCGTTTTATTGAGTATTCCTCGTGATATCGAAATGTTCTTCCCAATGGCGGCATTGCTTGGTGCATTGATTGGGCTTGGTATGCTTGCTGCGAGTTCTGAGCTTGTGGTTATGCAAGCCGCGGGTTTCTCTAAGTTAGATATTGGTTTATCGGTACTTAAGACTGCGATTCCGTTAATGGTGATAGTGACATTACTTGGGCAGTGGGGAGCTCCGCAAGCGCAGAAGATGGCTCGTGACTTAAGAACCATCTCGGTTGCTGGTGGTAGTATTATCTCTACTCAAAGCGGTGTTTGGGCTCGAGATGCCAATGACTTCATTTTCATTGTTAAAATAGACGATGATAAGCTCTATGGTTTGAACATGTGGCGCTATGATGAGAACAAGGCTCTGAAAACGGCCATATATTCAAAAGAAGTCGATTACGTTGGAAACAACGTTTGGACAATGCGCGATGTTGAGGTCACCTCTTTTGAGAATGATATTCAGGTCACTAAAGAGAGTTTACCGACTTTTTCTTGGGAAACATCGTTAGCTCCAGACAAACTCGCGATAGTGACGGTGAAACCGGAGGAGCTGTCGTTAAGTGGGCTGTATGACTATGTTTCTTATCTCAAAGCATCAGAACAAGATGCAGCACGTTATGAGCTAGCATTGTGGCGAAAGATAACTCAACCTATTTCGATAGCGGTCATGATGTTGATGGCATTGTCGTTTATCTTTGGTCCTTTACGTAGCGTGACCATGGGAGCAAGGATTCTCTCTGGTGTGATTGCTGGTTTTACTTTCTATATATCCAGCGAGTTCTTTGGGCCAATCAGCTTGGTTTACCAAATACCACCTGCTTTTGGTGCGATAGCCCCTAGCGTGGTGTTCTTCGGAATTGCCATTATGCTTTTGAGGCGGAAACTATAAATAGAAGAAAGGAAGGCATTGCGCCTTCCTTTTTTGATCTTGCTTTAAGTTCGCTTAATAGCGTTATTGTGCTTTTGGCAACACAACGACTTCGGTCTTTGCCCAGATATCGTGAAAGCCACGTTTCTGAGGATCGAATGGAACACATAAGTTTGCAAGTCCAAACCCCGATGTACCTAAACGTATTAGCGCTTGAGTTATTGTGATCGCAGAACCATCTTTGTTTTGAACTCGTAGCTTCCAAGCTCTCATTCCCAGAGTTTGACCTGCTCTGGTCCAGAAGAAGACAAAGAAGTAAACCCAAACGACGACTAAGTAAAAAGTATACGCAGGGCTCCAAATCGGATGATTAGTCAAGAAGTCACTGACATCGGCATACCCGCCATGGTTAAAAATACCAAGAGCCATGAGTGCGTGCAGTAGAGCAACAATGATGCCGGCAGCCATCATTTCAATAGCGATTACAATGAGTGCGTCATAGAACAAGGCACCAAATCGGCGCATTACTCCGGCTGGTGGCAGAGTGTTTATTGATGTCATGGTGTTATTACTTCTTTAAAAATTGAGGCGTCAGAATATAGTTTAAGGCCTAGCCTGAAAAGAGACATGACGCACAGCTTATGACTTAGTGGCGAAATTATCGGC